>JAJRZO010000464.1 GCA_024275215.1 Candidatus Zixiibacteriota bacterium
TGCAAAGAATGTCACGGCACACATGATGCACATCGTAATCTCGGCATGGAAAAAGTATGCGATCGATGCCATCAGAAGATCGCAAAAGAATACCGTCAAAGCTATCACTACAAGAAATACTCCGAGGATCCTCGAAAGTATCCTATCTGCACGACATGCCACGACGCGCATTTCAAGTCCAAGCGTGAGGTGATGTCTGAAGTCGAATACAAACAGGAAATTGTAGATATTTGCTCGAAATGTCATCAGCGAGACATCGAAACATATATTCATTCCCGGCATTTCCATGAACTGGAAGCAGGCAATACGAAGGCTCCGGTCTGCACAAGCTGTCATGAAAGCCACGCTATCAGGAAGCCTTCTGATCCGAAATCGAGAGTACATGGCAGTAATATCACTGATATTTGCAACAACTGTCATCCCGGACACAAAGAGAGTCTCCATGTTGATCCCGGTATGAATCCGGAAGCGATTTCCTGTGCATCCTGCCATACAGGCCATCAGACCGACATGGCATCAATCGATCAACAGATTTTCAAAGAGGGCGGTATTTTCAACCAGTGCAATATCTGCCACAGCAGTGAGAGACATGCAAAAGAGAGTCTGGCGCATGGTAAGTTGATGCTGCTCGATAAGGACGGAAAACAGGCCAACTGTACGGAATGCCACATTTATCACTGGAACATGCCCGGAACGAACACAGAGGAGACAAAACACAAGAAAACTCAATGCACCAATTGCCATGTAGAGCAGCAACGAGAATACAGAAAGTCAATCCACGCAAAAGCGCGGGCGAATGGCATTCTGGAAGCCCCAACTTGCATTGACTGTCACGGAGAGGAGAACATTGAGAAAGTTGCTGATCAGTTTACGCCGGAAGGTGTGATTGATTTATGTACAAAGTGCCACTCCGACAAAGAGAAAATGCTCAAGTTCGGAATAAACCCCTATGTGGTTGAGGGATACAAAGAAACATATCATGGCAAGCTGTTTGAGACAGGTACAAAGGAAGTCAAGTTTGCAGTATGCACTAACTGCCATGGCTCTCACTCGATTCGCCCTCCAAATGATCCTGAGTCGAGCGTCAACAGGGCACATATTGTGGAGACATGCAAGCAGTGCCATCCACGGGCAAATGACAGGTTCGTATCATATCTTGTGCATCCGATCAAGCCGAGCAAAGATGAGCTGGCCGAAGCTGTAAGAGATTCGGGAAGTGACAGCACAAGCACATATGAACAAACCAGTTTCGGTGGAGGCTGGCAGAGATTCAATAAACTTGTTACAACTCTTATGACAATCCTGCTCATAGGTGTTCTTGGGGTTTTCGGTTTTCACACAATACTCTGGTTCCAGAGAGGAATACGACGACGAGTCAAAGTGCAGGAGAAATACTATCGAAGGATTGATGGTTTCCACAGATTCCTGCATATCCTCGTTAATATCAGTTTCCTGACTCTTGCATTCACCGGCCTTCCACAGTCTTACGCGCATACGGAACTGGCAAAGTGGCTGTTTAAGCATGTTATGTCACTTCGTACCGCCCAGGAACTGCACTACATCGCGGCGTTTATCACGCTATTCTATTTTATCGCGCATATTGTTTATCTCATAATTCAGATCAAAAAGAGAGGATTCAGAAAACTGCTCACTGGTCCGAATACGATGGTTCTCAGGATGAAAGACATTAAGGATTTCTTCGCACATCTCAAGTGGTTTGTCGGTAAAGGGCCTGAGCCGAAGTTTGACCGTTGGACATACTGGGAGAAGTTTGATTATTTCGCTGTTTTTTGGGGAGTCTTTGTGATTGGTCTTTCCGGAATGCTGCGATGGCAGGACGAGTTTTTCGGAGGCCTGCTCGGTGGCGGCATAATAAGTTTAGCTGACACGATTCACAAAGAAGAGGCGCTTCTCGCTACGGCGTTTATCTTCATGATTCATTTTTTCAACACTCATTTGCGCGCTCGGAAATTTCCGATGGATGTTTCGATATACTCCGGAAGAATAAGTGAAAGAGAATTCAAAGAAGACAGGCCTGCCGAGTATGAACGCCTGAAACGCGAAGGCAAGCTCGAAGGACTCGAAGTCAAACCGCTCGGTGTCTGGAGAACAGTGCTGGCTTATGTCTGGGGAGGTTCCGCGCTCTTTGTCGGATTCTTTCTCCTTGCGCTGATAATAATCGGACACCTGACTGCACGATAGATATCAGAAAGGAAAATTGAAATGCCAAAATCGAAAATGACGATGTCTTGCGCAACTCTACTCGTATTATTGATGCTTGCGATACCGTCAGGAATAGCTTTCGCTTATCATCCCTCAGTGCAACTGCTCGACAAAGAAGGTGAGATAATCGATCCGATAAATGGAGAGAATGACAGCCTTCCATTCAGCACTAAGCAGACTTGCGGGCTTTGCCATGATTACGATGTGATCACCGAGGGGTATCATTTTCAGGCGGGATGGAATGTCATAAGCGACACTTTTGGTGTTTCCGAGAAAAGACCCTGGAATTTGTCCAATGGTATGATGGGCAGGTGGCGGCTGCAATCATTCCGGCAAATGTCCAAGAAAGTAAATAGCAATGCTGATGAAATCGATCTGACGCCGTATGATTTTATTGGTGCGGCTGGCTATACGTCCAGCGGCCCGACCTGCGGTGCATGTCATGCGGGTGGTGGTGGCCTGGAGTTTGATCGTGATGGAAACAGGTACGATGAGAACCTCGCTGACAATCCTGATTTGAAAGAGTCGCTTGATGGAGATTATTATCAAAGCAACTGGGATAAGAGCGGCGTCGTAGAAGCTGATTGCTTTATCTGTCATTTCCCTGATTACAATTTTGAGGAGAGAGTTCATCAGTTTAGAATGCGCAATTATCAGTGGGCGGTGGTTGCAGCGACCGGTATCGGACTTGTTGAAGGCTCGGTTGAGGATGGTGATATCCCTCATGTATCTTACAACAAGCGTTTTTTCAACAGCGACGGCACTTTTGTTTTCAACCCATCCTGGCCGCCTCCCGATGACAACTGCATGTTTTGTCACAGCAGGTCTGATGTGAAGAAACGCGGATTCTCGTGGAATGATATATTCAATCCTGATGTGCATCAACAGCAGAGAATGAGTTGCACTCAATGTCATCCCGCCGGTGAGGATCATCAACTGGCAAAAGGTGATGTGAATCAATCGGCTGTCGCGCCAGAACTCAACAAGACTATGAAGTCCTGCAAAGATTGCCACATTGATGGCTATATGGGAGCGCCACACCCGACACACCCGACCGTCAGACCATCTCATCTCAAACAAATCGCATGCGAAAGTTGCCATATCCATACACTGAGGCGGGCAGCAGTCAACGGAATCGACATGACCAATGGCGATCAGGAATTTGTGATGAATCCTCGAACGGCAGAGATGTTCGGGGATACTGCTACATGGCAACCCGTTTATGAAATCCGGGATGGGAAAGTCTATCCATTCAACAGCGTTCTCACTGTCTGGTTTGCAAACTTCGATAGTGATTCAATTCTCTATCCTTTGTTTGAGAGAGAACATGCAAAAGCATGGGAGCTTTACTCAGATGAATTGGAAGATAACGATGGCGATGGCCGGCTGGAGATAAACAAACCGGAAGAAATAATCGCAGGACTAAAAGGGGTTGCGAAAAGCCTGGAGGGTAACAAGCGATTCAGCAGTATCAATCCGGTCTTTGTTAAGGGAAACAAGGGATATATCATCGACTCTGACGGAGAACTGAGTCAGTTTGATCACAAGGTCAAGTCTGACGCAAACTTTTCGATCAACCACAATGTTTCGCAGAACGCGCTCGGAGAAAACGGTTGCCGGGACTGCCATTCAAGGGAAGCTCACTTTTTCAAGGGAGAAAGAGTGATTGATCTGTATGGCGTTGATGGCAAGCCGATCACAAGACACATTGGCTCGTACCTGGGTTGCAATCCTGTCGCGTTTACAGTCAATGCAATTCACCAGGAGTTCCTGAGACCTCACATAAGTCTGGTTATGATCATAGTGGTGTTCTTTGTAATTCTGCATTATCACAGCTATGGTCCCAAACGAATTCGTTTCCTTGCCGGTAGTTTGGAAATACCGCGTTTTACTCTGTTTGAAAGAGTAATACATCTTTTCCGTCTCATAGCATTTGTCCTGCTGGCAATAACCGGAACTATTCTGGCATTCAACTTGTCAGACTGGCAAAA
>JAJRZO010000465.1 GCA_024275215.1 Candidatus Zixiibacteriota bacterium
AGAACTCCACTTGTGTAAATCAAAGCTTTTGAGACAACCTCCTCACTCCTGCCACGCTATATTCGCAGGACATAATTCGCAGGAACACAGTCCCCGCGAGCACTTGAAATCGAATAACAAGATAGACGTGTCGCGTTTCTCATTCCGCTTTGCAGATTCGGAACACGACTTACTTCCGGGAAAGCCTCTGGACATCCACCATGCAAGGAATGCCCATTCAGGCATGAGTCATTCTATTGCAATTCGCGTAGAATCTTGTTTTTCAACTCCGCTATTTTCACGCGGTCCTGTTCCATCGAATCGCGGTGGCGGAGTGTGACTGTCTCGTCCTCTTTGGTCTGACCGTCGACCGTGACGCCGAATGGCGTGCCGGCTTCATCCTGACGACGATAACGGCGGCCAACCGCGCCTGATTCGTCGTAGAAACACTTGAAATTCTTTTTCAGATCATTGTAGATTTCACGAGCTATCTCCGGCATGCCGTCTTTCTTGACCAATGGGAGCACCGCAACTTTGATCGGCGCAATTCTTGGTGAGAATGACATCACGACACGCTTCTCGCCCTTGACCTCCTCCTCGCGGTAGGCATCAACGAGCACAGTCAGCAGTGTTCGGTCGCAACCGGCGGATGTCTCAATGATATACGGCAGATATTTCTCTTTGCGCTGATCGTCGAAATACCTCATGTCCTTGCCGGATGTTTCCATGTGAGCCTTGAGATCGTAGTCAGTACGATTGTGGATGCCTTCAAGTTCTTTCCAGCCGAATGGAAATTCATATTCGATGTCGACAGCTTTCTTCGCATAATGCGCCAGTTCATCAGGACCGTGATCCTCGAACCGCAGCTTTTCTTCTCTGATTCCAAGATCGAGATAGTATTGCCATCGCTGTTCTTTCCAGTATTCATACCACTTGTCATCTTCCGACGGGTGGATGAAAAACTGCATCTCCATCTGCTCGAATTCACGGGTACGGAAAATGAAATTGCCGGGTGTTATCTCATTGCGGAAGGCCTTGCCGATTTGTGCGATACCGAATGGTATTTTCTGGCGCGACGGTTGAAGAACATTGTGAAAATTGACATAGATGCCTTGTGCAGTTTCCGGTCTGAGATATACGACTGATGAATCATCCTCGACCGGCCCCATGAATGTCCTGAACATCAGGTTGAACATACGAGGTTCGGTCAGGTCACAGTTATTCTCAATCGGCGATTTCGATGGTTTGTTCGGACACCTGACTTCATCGAGTTGATCTGCTCTGAAGCGGGCTTTGCATGTACGGCAATCGACCATCGGATCGGTAAATCCGGCGACATGCCCCGATGCTTCCCAGACTTTCGGGTGCATGAGTATTGCGGCATCGATTCCTTCGATATCGTCACGCTTCCGGGTCATCGTTGTCCACCAGAAATCTTTGATATTCCGCTTAAGTTCGACGCCGAGGGGGCCATAATCATAGCAGCTTCCGAGACCGCCATAGATCTCGGACGATGGAAAAACGAATCCGCGTCGTTTGCATAAGGATACAAGTCTATCCATCAGGTCATTACTGGTCTTAGCCACGAGAATCTCCTTTGGCTTATCCGACCGGCTTAATCTTTTCGAGGAATTCGAGAGATGAGAATGCCGGCGGTTTCTCAATATGCACGGCAAGAAATTTCATTAGGAGCGCTCGCACAAGCTTTTTCTGTCCCTGCGAGAAATTGAGGCTTCCAAGCTTGTCCATATCTGTCGACTGGATCGCGCTCAGAACCTTGCGAGTTCCCTTATTCAATTTGAAGTATTTCTCCTGACCATCAGCGGCATCATGTGACACAAGCCCGCCGGCTTCGGCGGAAAAAAGGACTTCATCGACATCGGAAAGATCTTCGCCGGTCCTGACACAACGGCTGAACTCAGGAGAATATCCGGACAGATCAAGAAGCTTAAGCAAAAATGCGCTGAAATAGAAATCGTATTTTGAACCGTGACAATAATTCATCTGGTACAGTGAGTCGGTGAAAAGTCTGAATATCTCCGGATTGGATTCGGATCCTGAAACCAGAGATTCGAGTATTTCAACAAGTGACGATGCGTATGACAACCTTTTGATATCCTCAGAAATTTCAGGATATGCACGTATCAGATCAACCTGAGATACAACACCCAGTTTTTCAGCGTCAGAACGATAGAACAGTATCTCAACAAGCGAAAACGGCTCCAGTTTACCGACCATTACAGACTTGGGATTGCGAGCACCTTTTGCAAGCAGGTTGTTGAGTCCCCCGTCTTTCATATAGCAATGCACGAGGAGAGATGATTCGCCTGAGCGGGCGTTGCTGAGTATAATTGCTTCAGTTTTGAAAAGGCTCATTCGGGTTGGTACTCGGTCTCTTCGGGAATCCTTATCAGTATTTCATCTTTAGCTGCAAGACCATATCTGGACCTTGCGATTTCCTGAATATACAATGAATCGGTCTCGAGTCTCTTGAGACGGTGTTCCAGGTCGACAATCTCGGCAGCCAATTCGAGCTTCTGATTCTGAAGGCTGCTGTTTCGCCGTTCAAGTCTCAGCAGGTTGAGAAAACCAAAATCACTGCCGAGAAAGCTGTACACTACAAACACTGTGAGAAGTGTCATTCCTGCCTTGAAAAAATATTTTCGATGAGGAGACGCTTTCTTCCTCAGCAGGCGAATCATCCTGCGAGGTGAGCGATCTCTTGCAATGTTTCGTGCGGTCATTTGCGTATCACTTGAGATTATAAAATGCGTTTTTCCCTGCAAATCGGGATACTGCGCCCAGTTCTTCTTCGATCCTAAGCAATTGATTGTACTTCGATATTCTGTCAGTCCTGCAACCGGAACCTGTCTTGATCTGCCCGGCAAATGTCGCAACGGCAACATCCGCAATTGTAGTATCTTCGGTTTCACCCGATCTGTGCGAGATGACTGTTGTCATCATACTTTCTTTTGCCATTGCAATAGTATCGAGTGTTTCGGTCAGTGTACCGATCTGGTTAAGTTTGATCAGGATCGAATTGGTTGCGCCGAGTTCGATCCCTTTGGAAAGACGTTTCGGATTCGTGACATAAAGATCATCGCCGACTATCTGAACCCTGTCGCCGATTCTCTGATTCAGCGCGACAAAACCATCCCAGTCATCCTCAGCATGACCATCCTCAACCGAAATGATCGGGAAATCGGCTGTCAGTTGCTCATAGCAATCCACCATCTGGTCGGAAGTCAGCTTCTTGCCTTCACCGGGCAGATCATAGACTTTATTTTTCTCGTCGTAGAATTCACTCGCGGCAGGATCGAGAGCGATATAAACCTGCTCACCGGCTTTGTAACCGGCTTTCTCAATCGCAAGCATGATAATCTCGATAGCTTCACGATTTGATTTGAGATTTGGCGCAAAACCGCCTTCGTCACCGACAGACGTATTCAACCCTTTCGAGCTGAGGACTTTTTTCAGATTGTGGAATATCTCGATCCCGCAGCGAAGAGCTTCGGAGAAACTGTCGAATCCTGCAGGCATAACCATAAACTCCTGCAAATCGACATTGTTATCGGCATGTTTGCCGCCATTTAAGATATTCATCATCGGCACAGGAAGTAGATTGACATTCGAACCGCCGATATACTTGTAGAGCGGGTATCCCATAAAATCTGCGGCAGCTTTGGCGCAAGCCAGTGATACGCCGAGAATAGCATTTGCGCCGAGGTTTTTCTTTTCGTCCGTACCGTCGAGTTCGATAAGCAGATTATCGATCAGTCTCTGTTCGGTTACAGGTATGTTTTCACTGAGCAGCGCCGGAGCGATTTTCTCATTAACGTTCTCTATCGCTTTGAGTACACCTTTGCCGAGGAAACGTGACATATCGCCATCGCGCAATTCAAGCGCCTCGTGCACGCCTGTCGATGCCCCCGATGGGACTATCGCGCGACCGAATGAGCCATCACTCGTGAGTACATCGACTTCAATTGTAGGATTCCCCCTGGAATCGAGAACTTCTCTCGCTGAAATAAGCGCAATCTGAGCCATCTTCTTCTCCTTGAATTAGGCAATCAACCCTCGCGTGAACATAGAATGTCATGTCACCCGACGCAACAAAAAAACAAGCGAGCCTGTGTTGTGTTACAACGAAAGTACGAAAATGTTTGTTATGATTGTCAGGGCTGTACCCTGACGAAATCCGCAGGAGCACAACTCCTGTTCTCACGAGTATAATAGTCTTGGCAGGTCTGCGTTCCACAACAGGCGGAGTTTGCAAAATACCCGACATCTACGCTGACAGCGTATCAGCTACTTGCACTATTTCCGAAAACTGGTATATTCTTTCGTTATGGCTATTGATGAACTGAAAGACATAGAAATCAATTGGAAAACACTCTCTGTTGTTTTCGGGATTGCCTTTGTGCTACGGTTTATTATGCTGATAGAAATATCCGGCTCGCCGTTTTTCAATAATACCGTCATGGATCAGAATTTCTATGACCACTGGGCGAAGCTGATTCAACAGCAGTTTTTTCCGAGTGGCGCGCTGTATAAAGCGCCTCTCTATCCCTATTTTGTCTGGTTTATCTATGCTATTTCCGGCATGAGCAGATTCGCGGTCGGGTTCGCGCAGATAATTCTCGGCTCTGCATCTTGTGCGATGCTTTATCTGATCGCCCGCCGTTACTTCTCAGAAAAGATCGCGATTGGCGCAGGAATCATTCTCGCACTCAATGGCGTTTTTATGTTTCTGGACACTCAGCTTTTTTCATCGACTCTTGCATTGTTTCTGCTGCTCGCGGGCATGACAATTCTTGCGCATATTGAACGCACAAGCAGGATGAGAATGTTCTTCATCGGCGGACTGCTTATTGGTCTCGCGGCACTCACCAGATCAAGCGCAATAATCTTCGGATTTCTGGCCTTGTTCTGGGTCATTTTTAGATTCAGGGGTAATATAGTTTGGAAACTGAGCAGATGGGGCATGATACTATGCGGCATGGCTCTGGTTATCTTCCCAGTGACAGTCCACAATTACGCGAAGTCGGGTGATTTTATCCTGATCTCTTTTGACACAGGTATCAACTGTTTTGTCGGCAACAATCTCGGCTCTGATGGCAAAACGACATACCTGGATGGATGGGATCGCGAGATCGTGCGAAATCCGGCAGTTGCGGCAAATCTGGCAGGAAGCTTGTCGAACAAAGAACTTAGTCCTGCGGAAATTTCAGGTTTCTTCTCCAACCAGGCTGCAACATTTGTCTCACGCACACCCGGTAAAGCCGCACTACTCACACTCAAACGAATAGCGATGCTTCTCAACGGTCACGAGATACTTTCAGACGCATCACTCTATTTTCAGCGAAAGTTTTCGTACCTGCTATCGATTTCCGTCTGGGATTTTATTCTAAGCTTTCCGGGCGGGATTATCATACCACTGGGCATATTCGGTTTTTTGATTTCAGTCGGCGGCTGGAGGAAGAAAATCCTGTTGTACTGCTTCACGATTTCCTCACTGGCGGTTCCTGTTCTTTTGTATGTCAATGCCGAGACTCGCGCACCGTTTATGAGTATGGCTGCAATATTCGCTTCGGCGGGATTGTTCCGAATTGTCGATTGGATTCGGGATAATAAATCGGGATTGTCGAAAATATCGATATTGGTTCTGGTCATTATGCTGTTTGTGTCCAATTTCGATTTCGTTAATCTCCGGGATGACTATACACCTGATTACCTTCGTATGGGAGATGTCGCGCTGGCCGAAGACAGACTTGATGATGCTGAAAAAGCATTCTCGGATGGTCTCGAAAGAGATCCCGACTCTCCATTCCTGTTGAATGCTCTCGGAAGTGTCTACGCCCAAAAAAGTCTGTATGACAAGGCCGAGGAAAAATATCGCCGTGCAATTGAACTCCTGCCGCAATTCGTAGAAGCGCGGAGGAATCTTGTTGATCTCTACAAAGTATGGAAAAAAGACGATATGCTCCCGGATGCGTACTCCGGGTTGCTCAAATATGAACCGAATTCCCGCGAGGCCCTTTTCTGGATGGCTGAATACTATCTCGGCACGGATAAGCCCGATTCGGCGGTCATCAATTACGAAAAACTCGTTTCGCTCTTTCCTGATGATCCGGAGGCTACATTCGGGCTTGGTAACGCATATCTGAAAGTTGGCCGGTCTGATGATGCAAAAAAACTATACGAAGAAATGGTACAGGAATATCCCGAAGAACCGACCGTTCATCTGAATCTCGGTCTCGTGTATGTCCAGCTCAAGAAGCCCTATCTTGCAGAGGAAGAGTTTATGACTGTGTTGTACTACGACACCTCCAACACATATGCGCTCTACAATCTCGGGCAGCTTTACGAGTCAATGGGAGATACCGTGATGGCAACATCTCTTTTCTATAGAGTATTCACTATCGATCCAAATTTCTACGACAATCCGGAAGCCATACTCGATACGCTATTCAACCTCTCGGAACCTGACAGTTTGAAAAAAGAAAAGCGTTAATGTTAAAACGAGTTGTTGTTACGAGC
>JAJRZO010000466.1 GCA_024275215.1 Candidatus Zixiibacteriota bacterium
ATTTCGATCAGTAAACTCGGGAGATAAGAGCAGTCCACTCGAAGCGACGGTATCACCCAGAGCTTGTGCAGCACCGCCAGACGCCAGCGGCATCCAACTCAGGAATCCGAATGACTGTTGGGTTCGCTCGACTTTGCGTTCCACAAGGGTCTGCTTATCAATCTCTATTGGAAATATTTGTGGAGTCGACTTGGTGCCTGCTACTTTACTCGGCAGAGGAGTTCTGTCAAAAATGAAGAGCCAGGCATCCGCCGTAGTTGGTTCATCCAACTCTTCCGTCAGTAGTTCAGAAAAATTTCTTAATGTAATCGGATTATAGGCAAGTAAGAGGAGATCATCATCGCTGGCGATGGTGAGCCCCTCGCTTAGCAGCGCATCAGCAGCAAGTTCATGGGTTTTCCATAATTCTCCTAAGTTGGTCTTCTCAACTGATAGCGATTCTAACACTGATAAAAAATGACTCATCACAACTGGACTACAAATTGCAACTTCGAGCGTGTCAATCAGCGGCGCTCTGTAGCGATTCGGAAAAATCGATCCGGACTGGTAATCTTCCAGGATATTTTTCAGTAATTCAGAGATGGAAACGGCATTATAATTCATGAATCTTTGCTCACTCGCAGTTTGAGTTCGTGTTCGACTTTGGATACCCAAGAGTTTGCTTGCCCAATTTTAATTCCGAGCTCAGCGGCAACTTCGCGATATGTCAACCTACTGAGCCTTTTCAGCAGGTATGCTTTCTTCTGGTCAGCAGACAGACTCTCTATGCTCTCCAATTCCTTCAGCACTCGTTCAAGGTCGCTGTGTATTTGCTCCCATTTTCCCTCATCTTCCTTTGAATATGGTAGAATTGAGGATATCAAGGCCGGATCAATTGGAGTGGGTCGGTGTTTTTTCTCGCGTCCACGGAACCGGGCGATGCGGTAAGAGCTGAGTGAATTAAGATATCTTCTGGCCTCTGAAGATTGGGGATTCGCGAGTTCACGTACAATATGATCATTGGGAGAACGAATCGCCCTCTTCAGAACTGTGAAATATATGTCATGAATAAGATCATGGGTGACATCAATTCGATTGGGCATTACCCCTAATTTCAGGTATGTCACGCGTCCTAGATATTCTAATATCCAGGAATACTTTTCTGTTTCAGAAGACATACTGTAAGTTGCTCGTGATTCAGGTTCAGGCTTTTGTGTTGAGTCTGTACAAGGAGGGTCAGCACAGGTTGGCGACAATGTTACCAACCTGTTTGTGGCATTACAAAGCATCGTGGTCAGGAGACTGGTGATTGTCATGCCGCACTTCCGGGTTTTTGGAGACTGGAAATGGTGTTTTTGAGATCGCAAATAGCCAGGATTCAGCTGTTGAGGGATCATCAAATTCCTCCGCAAGTAGTTCTGAAAAACAATTCAGACAAGTCGCATTGAGGCTTAACAGCATCAGATCGCCATCGTTTGCACTGTTCATGCCGCGCGTGAGCAACACATCCGCCCGAAGTTCGTAGTGCCGCCAAAACTGACTGGCGCGATCAGTGTAGAGGTGTTTGAGCTGATCCTGAACGGCGAGAAACTCTGCACAGACGAGAGGACTGCA
>JAJRZO010000467.1 GCA_024275215.1 Candidatus Zixiibacteriota bacterium
CTTGTGTAAATCAAAGCTTTTGAGACAACCTCTCCACATATGCCGCGCACAAACAATGTCATTCCCGCGCAGGCGGGAATCTATTGAACTCGTTGATGTCAAACAGCCCCCCGCCTTCGCGTGAGCCACAAAGACAGAACTCTGCTTGTGTAAATCAAAACCGGTAGCCCATCAAAAGCGAAAGCGTCGGGTGGTTTCCATCTTGTAGGTGTTGTTGTATAGGATATGACCGGATGCCGTCAGGAAAGGATTCCTGAAGTCGCACTGAAACTGCGTAGAACGGTATTCAAGGATTCCTGACGGTACGAAATCATGAGGATACACCAACTTACACATTCTTCTGGACATTACCTGACACCGAATTACATAAACTCTGAAGCTTGCAACGAGACTTAATTTCGGTATATTGGTTCCATGCGTTTTCGATTTCTGATTTTTGCCATAATTGCAGCCATGACAATATGGGGAACTGTCCACGGGAATCCGTCGGTTCGCCGCGAAGGTAAGGGATACATTATTAGCGCATCATCGAACGCTGTCGCTGTCGAGACGGAAAAATATCTGATAACCGCTATTGATGAGGCTGTCACAATACTCGGCGATACCGTTACCGATACGATTACCGTAATAGTGGCCGATACGCGCGATGAATTCAAGCAGCAGACTCGCGGAGCGATTCCCGACTGGGGAGCCGGATGCGCTATTCCTTCGAGAAATGAGATTGTCGTGCTGTCCCCGCATTCCTCGAAATATGAACAGTCATTCGGCGAGATCGTAAGACATGAGTGGGCGCATATTGCGCTGAGACACAGGGTTGGTCGCGGTTATCTGCCGAGATTCATCGATGAAGGTTTTGCGATGAAATTCGCGGATCAGTGGAGTTCCGGTTATGCTGTTACGCTTGGAAAAGCGCAACTTACCGGTTCGCTGTTTCCGCTTCAGAGTATCGACCGCGTCAACTTCTTCAACAGTTCACAGGCGCAGATTGCCTATGCACAGTCACAGGCGGCTGTTACATACTTTTTTTCGAGTTATGGAGACGAGGCTTTCATGCTGTTGCTTGATGAGCTTCGTAATGGAAAAACACTCGACTCTGCCATGGAAAATGCGATTGGCGCAAGTTTCGTAATCTTTGAGAACGAATACAGAAAATACATTAAGAAAAACTATAGCTGGTATCTCATTTTTTTTGATATGAATTTTCTATGGATAGGACTGGCGATCGTGATAGTGCTGGGATTTCTTCTCAAGAAGAAGAGAGGACGCGATACTATCAAACGCTGGGAAGAAGAAGAGAAATATCAGAGCACAGACTTTGATTATGAAGAAGGCGATCCGTGGGATTGAGTATCTGCTCGTCCTGACTCTCACAGCCTTTGTCAATTCGCTCGGAGAATTCGAGGCTTTGCGTTTTGGCGCATCGTTCGGGGCGTTCCTGCGCCGAATGTTTCCGCACCGAAGTTATGTTGTCAGGGAAAATCTCAGGGTTTGTGGGTTGAACCCGGGCGAAAGATACCATCGCGATCTGTTCACCCTTAGATGTTTTCAGCATCTCGGTGTTACCGCTGTTGAATTGCTCAGGCTGAAATCCTATTCGGAGAAAGATATTAAGAACAAGGTCGTGTTCGGCAACCGTGAAAGACTGGAATCGGCATCGGCTTTGGGACGCGGCGTCCTGCTCTTGTCGGCGCATATCGGCAACTGGGAATTGAACGGATCGTATGTCAGCCGGATCGGATTCCCTGTGGATGTACTCGTCAAACGCCAGAGCAATGAGAAGATTGATCGGTTGATCAATTCGTTCCGTAATGCGCAGGGTGTCGGTGTTATCTATACTGATACTGGACTTAGATCTCTGATAACAGCTCTCAGAAACAAACGGTTTGTCGCGATACTCGCCGATCAATATGGCAGCGCGGAGTCCGAACCGGCGATCATGTTTGGACGTGAGACTATGGTACCGTCTGGTCCTGCTGTCCTGATTGAGAAACACAACCTCCCGGTTGTATTCGGTTTTCTGCGTCGCGCGAAAAGTGGTCGTCACTATCTCTACTCAAGCCTTGTCATGAAATGGGATGGCATGAGCCGAAGCCAGATAGTGCAGATGTATACAAGTATGACAGAACAGGCGATTCGTCTCGCCCCTGAAATGTGGCTATGGACTCACAGGAAGTTCAAGAATCTGACTGATTACAAGAGGTCGCAGAATGATTGACAAGAGCGCGGTCAGCAATATCATCGTGCGGTTACCGAACTGGATTGGCGACGCAGTGATGGCGATTCCGGCAGTTAATTCTTTGAAAAGCAGTTTCGATCATGCACATATAACATGTCTCGGCAAGCCCGCGGTTAATCACCTTTACAGGTATAACAGCTCTGTCGATGAACTTCTTGAATTTCAGCTACCTGAGGATAAGCCGAAGCTGAGCAGTATCAGGGAATTTTCCAGAAGTTTGAAAAACTACCATTTCGACCTTGGCATAGTTTTGCCTGATTCGTTTTCATCGGCACTGATTTTCAAACTTGGCGGGGTCGAGCGCAGAATTGGTTATCGTTCGGAACTGCGGTCATTCATGCTGACATTGGCGATCAAATCACCATCCGAAATGATGCACAGGAGCGAACGATATAAAGAACTGCTCAGACGGTCAATCGGGATCGAGGATTTCGATTCAGATATTTTGATTGCTGTTTCGGATAAGGAGCGAATCGACGCTGATCGTCTGCTTTCTCACTTCGACAAGTTTGCAGTAATCTGTCCGACATCGCGCGCACAGTCGCGAAGATGGGGCGACCGAAAATACTCTTCACTGATCGCCTCACTCGTGTCTGATTTTGGATTTGGAATCATTCTTGCTGGTGCCGCCGATGAATCCGATACTATCGATTCCGTCGGGAAACTGGCGGGAGTCGAGTATGTAAATCTTGCGAGAGAAAGCAATATACTGCTGTCAGTCGAGGTGATGCGAAGATCTGAGCTGTTTGTCGGCAATGATTCCGGTGCTGCACATCTCGCGGCAGCGGCAGGAACGAGAGTTGTGAGCATTTCCGGCGCGGATAACCCGGATGAAACGCGGCCTCTGGCGAAGGTCGGCGCGATAGTCAGGAAAAATCTTGAGTGTATACCGTGCGTGAAAAATATCTGCCCGCGCAAAGATCATATCAACGAATGTATGGATGTTATTTCGCTGAATGATGTCCTTGGCGCTGTTGAGCGTGTTTTGAGAATTGAAAAGCAAACGTGACATAGCCGTCGTCGGATGTATCAATCGCGATACAGTGCGGCGTCCCGGCAAACGGGAAACTAACGGACTCGGCGGTACACTGTACAATATCTTCGGACTTTCGCAACTGCTTGAAAAACATGCCACGATTATCCCTGTATGTAATGTCGGAGTAGATGTTTACGATGATGTTATCAAACTCCTTGGCAGGTTGAACAATGTCCGTACTGATCTAATTCGGCGTGTGCCATCCAGGAACAATCATTGCACTATGACATACTCGAATGACGCAGACCGATCCGAGATATTCACCGGATTCGTGCCAGCCATTTCGTCCAATCATTTGCGTGGTGTTATCAAGGCCGACCTCGCACTTATCAATTTTATATCGGGGCGTGACCTTACGCTTCGCACACTTCAACATTTCCGACGAGTATTTGATGGGATTATTTATCTTGATTTCCACACACTCTCTCTCGGTCTTCACAGGGATGGAACAAGATTTATGCGCCGACCAACAAGATGGCGTGAGTACATATCATGCTGCGATTATCTTCAACTCAATGCGAGCGAGTTTGCACTACTTGCCGGAGAAGAGTTCAATCGTGAATCTGCGATTGCGTTTTATGACGACTATCTGATGCCTGATTGCAACGCGATGCTGGTGACTCTCGGCAAAGACGGAGCCGCGATGATCCGACGCGAAAAACGCAGGATTGTCATGCGACACGAAAAGCCGGGGATAGCATACGATATACGCGATACAACCGGCGCGGGCGATCTTTTCGCATCTGGATTCTGCGCTGGATTAGCGTCAGGACTTTCTCTCTCAAAATGTCTCGAACTTGCAGTTCATGCGGGTTCAGCAGGGTGCGCTTCGGTTCATCCGCAGGATATAATGCTGCGCGCGGGAGATGTGGAGAGGCTGTCCCAAAAGATGTGAAATACAGGTAATTCTGTCTACGGAAATAAGTAGCGTCATTCCCGCGCAGGGGCTTGTTGAAAAACCCACCTCAAGTGCTCGCAGGGGCTGTGCCCCTGC
>JAJRZO010000021.1 GCA_024275215.1 Candidatus Zixiibacteriota bacterium
GCCCCTGCGGATTCTCTGTTGTAACTATCTGCAATGCAATATACTAAATACACGGCAGCACAGCTACCGTGTGCACTTTACGAGGCAACTTAACTTTTTCAACACGCCTCTGCGCGGGAGTGACAGGGTTGGGCCCCTGTTTGAGTTGAATAGCGCTTTGGGGACAGCCTCTCTACATCTGCCGATTCTGGCCACGGAAGCAATTAAGTTCGACACATGTGGAAATATGTCGCTCACGATGTGAAGTGCAGGAAAATTATAGCGTGTGGGCAACTACTCATTCCTCACAGAGAGTGGGACACCTTTATCCCGCCCAAAGGGCGGGGTACCCTCATCTTGCCCACAGGGCGGGGTACACCGCGAAAAAGACTGAGTTTCTGAGTAGCTCAAGCGGCCTGTCCGCTTGATGTCTTGATACTAAAGGCAGAGCTGCAGATCTACGGGAATCATGAATGTTCCGGGGAAGTCCGATCCTGCCTTAACGTGACTATGGTGTCGCAAGGTTGTATTATTGTCGGCAGGCTGAAACTATCAAGGATAGATCTATGACTGAATCAAAACAACCCCCACATTCGATAGAAGCCGAGCAGGCTGTGCTCAGTGCAATTCTGAATTATCGGGATGCTATACACGAAGTCGCTGAAATACTGACGCCTGATTGTTTCTATGACGGGCGACACATGGTTGTCTATGAAGCGGCTATCAGTCTGTACAGTGACAGTATCCCGATTGACCTGATTACAATCTCCGATCAACTGAGAAGAACAAACCGTCTCGACAAAATCGGCGGGCCGGAATTTCTGGGTGAGCTGTTAAGAGTAGTATCATCGTCTGCGAATGTCAGTCATCATGCTCAAATTATCTATGAGGCATATTTACTTCGCAAGCTCAAAGGGGCGGCGATGGAGATATCCGAGCAGGCCGACCGCGCTGAACAAAGCGCCGAGGTGATCTTAAATGACGCTGAAAACAAGATTTTCCAGATCAGTCAGGGAAGACTCGGGCGAGGATTCGTTGCCATTTCAGATATTCTTCCGGGGACATTCGATGAGATAGAGAGCTACAAACAGCGTAAAGGGTCAGTAATCGGTGTACCCACAGGTTTCTATGAATTCGATGCGCTGACATCCGGGTTCCAGAACAATGATTTGATCGTGATAGCGGGTCGTCCTTCAATGGGAAAGACTGCGCTTGTCCTGAATATCTGCGCGCATGTCGCGATGGAGGAAAAAACGCCTGTCGGGATATTCTCTCTCGAAATGTCGGCGAATCAGGTAGCGCAGAGGATGCTTTGTACCCGTGCGCATATCAGCCCGCACAAACTCAGAACAGGGAGTCTTCCTCTTGAACAGTACACGCGGCTTGGCGATGCAGTCGGCTATCTCAGCGAAGCGCCTGTGTTCATCGATGATTCACCCAATATCGGTATTCTGGAACTTCGTTCCAAAGCGCGTCGCTTGAAAGCTCGTCACGATGTCGGACTGATTGTCATCGATTATCTTCAGATGATGCACTCAGGTGGATCGCATGAAAGTCGTCAGCAGGAGATTTCATACATTTCCATGTCTTTGAAAGGTCTCGCCAAAGACCTTGGCATCCCTGTTGTGGCATGTTCTCAGCTTTCTCGAGGTCCTGAAACCCGTGGCGGAGACAGACGGCCACAGCTTTCAGACTTGAGAGAATCAGGCGCCATCGAACAGGATGCCGATCTTGTCGCGTTCGTTTATCGCGAAGAGTATTATCTTGAAAGAACATCTGAAGGATGCCCTCCTGAAAAACAGGGCATAGCAGAGATACTCGTGGCGAAACAGAGAAACGGTCCGACCGGAACAGTCAGGCTGACATTCCTGAAAGACTATATCCAGTTCGTGAATCCGGAGTTCGTGCGGCAGCCGACAGAGGTTCCCGCAGACGATGTGGGAGATGTGCCATTCTGACTTTCTTTCGATACCTCGGGAGAATTGCGACCGAGTTGTTCTCGGACCTCGGTGGTCTTGTCATCATGATGTTGCGGGTGATACGGTCGCTGCCTTCGCAATTCAAACATCTCCGTCTTATTTCCGATCAAATGCTGGCAATGGGCGTCAATTCGCTCCCCCTCATACTGCTGACATCATCATTCTCCGGTGCTGTGTCGGCTTGGCAGGCGGCATATCAGTTTAAGGGATATGTCCCGCTCAGGTATCTCGGTACGGCAGTATCGAAAGCAGTATTCATTGAACTCGCGCCGGTTTTGACCGCACTTGTTGTCGCAGGGAGAGTCGGCGCTGCTATTGCGGCTGAACTTGGGACAATGCGTGTTACTGAGCAAATCGACGCAATGGAAACACTTGCGATCGACCCTGTCGGGTATCTCGTCACACCAAGAGTGATTTCAGGTTTGATCATGCTACCGGTACTCGTCATTTTTGCAGATGTTGTCGCCATAATCGGTGCGATGGGTGTTTCGGTAATGCTTGTCGATGTTGAACCTGAGACATTCTGGAACGGTGTAAAAGCGTTTTTCCTGGTCAGCGATATAACATCCGGACTGATTAAAGCTGTCGCATTTGGATTGGCAATATCATTCCTCGGATGTTTCAACGGATTTAATGCGGCTGGCGGTGCTGAGGGAGTCGGCAAGGCGACGATGAGGGCGGTTGTAACATCATCCGTGATGATTCTTGTTTCTGATTTTGTGATAGCGACATTCCTGTTCAATGTCTGAGGACAAAGTTGTGATCAGCATAGAAAACCTTCACAAGAGTTTTGATGAAAATCATGTGTTGCGCGGAATCAATCTCGAAATCCTGAAGGGCGAGGCGACTGTGATCCTTGGGCCGTCGGGTTGCGGTAAGAGCGTATTGCTCAAGCATATTATCGGTTTAATGACTCCTGATCAGGGAAGAGTGATTGTCAACGGCACTGTAATATCGTCTCTCCCCAGAAAAGAGTTGTATGCCGCAAGACGTAGTTTCGGCATGTTGTTTCAGTCGGCTGCACTGTTCGACTCAATGACTGTTTATGAGAATGTTTCTATCGGACTGACAGAGCATACTCAATTGTCTGATGCTGAGAAACGTGAGATTGTTGCGCAGAAACTCGAACTTGTCGGTCTTGAAGGAACAGAGGAGATGTTTCCATCGGAGTTGTCGGGGGGAATGCGCAAGCGTGTTGGGCTTGCGAGAGCGATCTGTCTTGATCCGGCTGTCGTGTTGTATGATGAACCGACCACTGGTCTCGATCCTGTTATAGCGGATACGATAAACGACCTGATAGTAAGGCTTCAGGAGCGTTTGAGTATAACATCTGTGATTGTGACTCACGATATGAGATCAGCATTCAGGATCGGGGACCGGTTTGCCATGCTGAGCGAAGGAAAGATCAGGTTCATGGGAACCTCCGAAGAAATACAAGCAAGTGATGATCCTGTGGTGTTGGAGTTTCTGTCTCACAGATGATTGTATTGTACCGTCATTCCTGCGGAGGAGTTTGTTGTATAAGTCGTGAACGGGAAAGATTTGCATATGCTGTAATACTGACATTGCGAACGATTGTAAGGATCGTGGCAATCTTATACATGCCACCTAAATATCAACCTTCGTCATTCCTGCGAAGGCAGGAATCCAGTACCGGTTGTATGAGGTGAAGAATCAGACTCTTGAACCAACGTATTTGTCATGGAAGGAAAA
>JAJRZO010000468.1 GCA_024275215.1 Candidatus Zixiibacteriota bacterium
AATCCTGCATCCGAAATCGAATGATGCGGCGATCTGAACGGTCTCGTTGCAATCAATGCCGTATTCGATGGCAACACACCGGCAACCGAATGGATCTTTGTTGTATCGAGCGCCTCCTCGATTGTAAGATTCGGAAGGATTGTAGGGAATCGTCTGGCGAGCATTGTCTTGCCTGATCCAGGCGGTCCAATCAGTATTATGTTATGCCCGCCTGCCGCAGCAATCTCAAGAGCGCGTTTCGCACCTTCCTGACCCTTGACGTCAGAGAAATCAACTTTGTAATCCTGACATTCGTCGAAAACCTTGTTCATATCGATCCGATACGGCTCAACGGAATTGCCATTTTCGAGAAACTTGACAGCCTGTCGAAGGTCTTTGATCGGATAAACCTGAAGCCCATGAGCCATCGCGGCTTCCATTGCGTTGTCTTCAGGGACAAGGAAGGCGGTAATGTCGGTACTGGCGACCTGCATAGCCATCGGGAGTATACCGGGAACCGGACGCAGTGAACCATCGAGAGAAAGCTCGCCAACCATAACGACATCCGACATATCCTCACGCATGATTTGACCGGTTGCACTCAGAATACCTAAAGCAATGGGAAAATCGAACGCCGATCCCTCCTTGCGAACATCAGCAGGAGCAAGATTGATTGTCACTTTCTTGCTGGGAAAGATGAAATCGGAATTCTTGATCGCCGACATCACTCTTTCCTTCGATTCCTTTACTGCACCATCCGGCAGTCCGACAGTCGTAAATGATGGCAACATCTGCGAGATGTCAGCCTCGACCTCAACAGGATAGGCATCAATCCCGAGAACAGCCGATGATAGTATTCTTGCGAGCATAATTGCCTCTATGTATATATGACTTTGATTCCCTTATTCGGCATATTCCAAAATAAGCAATTGCATCACTGTCGCCAAATGGGAAAATAGTTCGGAGGAGTGACAAAATCTGTCACAATATATTCGATGGATGAATTTTATCTGACCGAATACGGAGAGAATTCAGGTTTATATTCGCGAAAACCTACTATGTAGCCGTCAGGATCGGTCACAAAAAAGTATTTCCCGAAGTCGTAATCCTTGATCCCCCCGACTGGCTGAATATGCGCCGTTTCAAGTTTCGAAAGAATCGTTTCGATATCGTCAACCTCGAAATTAACAGAAACGCCAATTACACCGTATGGCATATTCATCTCGGTCATATCTTTGCTCTTTTTGTGTAGTGCAAGATGTATATCATTGAGCACAAACTCCGCCCACCCGGGGCTTTTGAACTTGAGTGGAATACCGAGATGATCTCTGTAGAATTGCACTGACATGCCAATGTTCTCTACGAGCAGTATGATTGTATCGACGCGTTTGATCATGTGAAACCTCAGGAAATCCCTTCTACATATTTTACGGCTACAACACCGATATTCTTTAGCATGCTCGAAACATTGGTTTTGAAACGAAACGGCAGATACGAAGAACAAAAAAGCGGCTCCGGATGATGGAGCCGCTTTGCTTATGGCCTGTATCAGAATCGACGATCAGAATGTGACATCGTCGATATTTCCAGTTTTCCTCAGGCGCCTGAACTCGACAGTCCAGAAGCCATTTTCGAAATGTCCCTTAGCCACAATATCAGCCGCAGAGAAGCTTGGATAGGATGATACAACTCCCGGAATAGTTGAGCCAACATCCCAATCCGCATTTTCATCGAATCCCTGGATTTCCCATACCATGAGAGGATATTGCGCATTGGCATTAGGATCCATCTTGTGCTGGTAGATTGGCAGGAATGGGAAAGTGTCAGTCGCATTATTCAACCAAACTCTGTCGCCTTCATCAAACCAGAACGCATTTCCCTGAAGGTTCTTGGCAGAAGTAATGTTAGCATCTACAGCATACCCAGTCGGGTCAGATGTCGCCGCTCCCCATGACCAGGCATCAAGCTCAGTTGTATCCACAGGTGTATACATTCCGCCGCGATTACCGGCATGGCATGCAATGCGGCAGCCATCGAGTCCCCACGCTACTTCATCTTCGAACCGGGCAGGCTCGATCAACCAGAAGATCGCTACGCGATCATCCACATCCGAACTGTGCACCCATGTATCAGTCCAGCCGGTTGTGTCTCCGAGAGTATCAACATCTGCGATACTTTCGAAACTCCACGTACGATATTCATCATTTATACCGACCTGAAAACCATCCTCAGCAACTTCCTGCCATTTGACAAGCAGATAAAAATAGTCTTTGTCGTATGCGGCTCTCATCCACGCAGATGTCATATAGTTATCATCTTCGCCGGTTCGACCGAGATTTATCGGTGCGAGTGAACCACCCCAGACGGCGTCGCCGTCGTCGTAACCATCGATATTGGGCGGTCGATCAATGCTATCCATAATCACAGTGTTGCCGTCAAGATCAGCATTCTGATCACTTGTCAGGAGAATTGCTGCGTTGCCATTATGAGCATCCGGCCTGCCGTTAAAAACAGCTACGGAGAAGATTCTGTCATGGGGAACTGGTATAGTCCAATCCTTGCCGTCGTCTCCTCTGTCTCCGACTTTGCCCGTAAGACCTGCGGGGCCCTCGCTTCCTTCGCACCCAAGCATTACAACCAGGACGACGAGAAGAAGCAGGCTGCAGAGGACATGAAATATCTTAGCTTTCATTGTCACCTCCGTTAAAACTTCACGTCGTCGCCACTACCGGTATTGCGAGCGCGTTTGAATTCTATTGTCCATCTGTTCTGGGCAGCAAGCCATGACAATTTACTCTCGCTACAGAGAATATCTGCTCTGCCACCGGTAGGAACCACCGATACATACCCGGGAATCCTCGCATTGATTTCCCAACCGGCATTCTCGTCAAACGGAACGATATCGTATAGTTTTAACGGTGGAAGACCATTGTTCTCTACACCCATCCTGTGCATCCATTTTGGCATACCATTTTCCTCATTCAGAATGAATGCGGGGTTTCCCTGGTCAGCAGCAACACCACCGGAACCATAAACATATTCATCATCGAAGTATTCCACAAGACCGGTTCTGCCTGCTTTCCAATGCCACACATCAACAAGCCCACCACTTTCATCTAGATAGAGAAGACTATCATCGTCATGATACAAGAGTGATGAACCGCTCTGATCCCAGCCATTTACACCATTTATATCCCAGAACAGGTACAAATGATCTTCATTTTTATTGTATTGTTTCCAGCCCTCAATGCTATCAGTGATTAAATCGCCACCCTCTACCTCATACTCGTAATGTAGCCATTCCCATTTCCAAATAACTTGCTGCCAAACCAAAGAGCTATCGGCAACTAAGGTAGTCCCGACAACCTCATACTCATATTCCCAACTGTATACCCATCTGTCCGGGGTCCAGTCTCCAGAAGCTATATAATCCGGGGGCTGGTCCGGTTCGACCCAGCTGACCAGGAAATAGACATAGTTGTCATCATATCCTGCCCTGACTTTTGCATCAGTAATTCTGTTTCCTGAACCACGGAGATTGCTGAGGTCGACAATCGAACCCGCATCCTCAAACTCACTTCCCCAATCATATATGCCTTTGTCCTGGCCATCAATAATCGGAGGTGTGTCCATTTTGTAACAGACTACTACCGACTCTGACGGTGTTGCGCTCTGGTTGAATGTCAGTGTTAAACGAGTGTTTCCATTGTGATCGTATTCGGAGTTATTTGCTATTGACAAACCGAACACCATATCGCCGGGTGGGTCAATAGATGCATCTGTGCCATCGCTTCCCTTCGGTCCTTTCGGTCCGCTGGGTCCCTGAGGTCCCTGATCCCCCTCACATCCCAGAAAGCTGACAAATGCCAAAAGCAGCAAGAGACTGAACGCTGCGCGAAATAGTCTGGACATCTCTATCCTCCCTAAAGGTACAAGTAGCATTATCATCCACACTGAAATCTTACTGTCATAGGCAAACCTGACGCATTGCGTCAATCTACCTGCCTCAAAAATATCTGAGAGTATAGACAAAGCCACCAGAAAAATCAAGCGGTTTTTGTCAATCCAAATCCTCCTTCAGTTTGCAAGTTCAAACAACTCTTTGTATTTCAGACGGCTCACATGCAACACTGTTGAATCGATAATTTGTAAGGTGTCAATCCTTATGTGAGACAAGATATATGATAAAGTAGTACAGGAGTCTTCGACTCCTGTGAGATTCAGCATGAAAGAAAATTAATGTTCATTCATTATGCGTACTTCTTGTGACCTATATAGAGAATGAATGAACGGGAGCCGCTTTCGCGACTCCCGTTATCAGCAAAGATTGAAGACATTAATTTGATTGATACAAAATCACTTCAGCAAATGTCAATACTGCCCCCCATTAGTTTTCTCTGCTAAACCAGGTGACATGATATTAACTTGCAGTTATCCCATCCGTCCGACTAACTTTTTCTTTTCGCGTGCTCTTTTTCTTCTTTTTGCAGCCTGTTTGCGCTTTTTGAGATAGGCTTTGAGTTCCTCGGGATTATTTATCATCACATCCCAAAACTCGCCGTATCTTTCACAATTTGGGGGATTATGATCCCTGCATTTGTCAGGACGGGTTTCATAGATGTCACAGAAGTTATCTTTGTTCAAATACATACATCTACCCTGCACGAGCAGATACCATCTTCTATTCCGAATGTATATCTGTACCGTATCAAATCGGACTTCCCACATCAGGTCTTCGATCTCAGCTTTTGTCTGAGGAGCGCCTACCCAAATTGAAAGATTCTTGCAGCACAACCCCGGACAACCGCGACATTCCTCAAGAGTCATTGATTTCTTTTGTCGGTTTTTCATGTGATGTCTTCCTTGCATTTTGCTCAGTTCAACCGTCCGCCGAATATAATCATAATTGTCTTGAGCAAAAGAAGAAATTGAAAGAGCGAGTCAATGACGTAAGAAAAACTTGGCTGAGACGAAGATCATCTGCTATCTTTAGTCCGGTTGGCCGATAGCGGATGATGTGTATGGTTTGTCCCATTGCCGACTGAGAAAGATTGCGACAGACTGAAAGGTTAGCCGTTTATTAAACAGGACATGAAAACTTAATTGATGGTGAATCAATTGCTGAAATTCCTGCGCGTCATAATCGTTTCGTGTTTTCTCCTGACAGGCCAGTCGGTCTTGTCGATGGACAAATTCGGTGACAAGCACCGCGATGGGTTTTTCCCTCGGTCTGCTGTTGTCAAACCGCCCTATCTGGAGAACTGCACTCACAGAGCCAACAATATGCTTCTTACCGTATCCAACGGTGGTTTTTCCGGCTCCATGAACCAGAGTTACCTGGATTGTGAAACAAACAGAGGCGCGCCATCATGTGAATTCCCTGCGGGTACACAGCTCGACTATTTGTATGGCGCAGGTCTTTGGGTTGGAGCTGTGGTCGGTATCGATACGCTTGTCACAACAGGATGGGATGGCTGGTCCAATATCCACGAAATGTGGCCATGCGCCGAACCGGAGTGCGGACTCGCGCGGAGAACGAGCAATCCGGCAAGCATGTATTACGACAAGGATGCGAAAGCTGATTTCGAGTATATCGCATTATATACAGACACGCTAACCAAAAGCTCCTGGACAGGTGTCGACTGGGATGGTAGAACACATGTCCCCCTGAATATCGAGATAACCGAGACCAGCTATGCGTGGGCAGTCGAATATGCGCAGGATTTCATAATGATCGACTATCTGATCAGGAATATCGGAAACACTGAACTTGAGGATGTGTTTCTCGGTATCCAGATCGACGGCGATGTCAGCCATGTTCAGCGTCAAAGAGGCGCGTGGACTGATGATCTGTGTGGTTTCACCGGAACTACACCATCACCGAGATGCCCTGATTATCCCGACAGCATAAATCTCGCATGGATTATCGACAATGATGGAGACCCGTTGTCTCCAACAGAATTCGACGAACAGAGCGTCACCGGCATTGTTGGGGTCAGAGTAATGCGACTTCCCAAAGACAATGTCAAAGTAAGCTTCAACTGGTGGACATCGAACGGCAATGTCTCGCTCGACTGGGGACCGATGCGTCAGAACAATTATCGCAACTTTGGGACAGGAGGATTAGGCACGCCTGAAGGTGATGCAAGCAAATACTATATGATGTCGAATGGTGAACAAGATTACGATCAGGCCTATGCGGCAATTGATTATTCTGATCTTGGCTGGTTGTCCCCAAGCGGGAATATTGGAAGAAGTATAGCTAATGGCGGTGATGCAAGATACCTTTTATCAACTGGCCCATTTAACATAGCGCCGCAGGATTCGCTGCATTTTACTATCGCCTTCGTCGGTGGTGAAGGCTTGCATACTGATCCCGGAGACTTTGACAGATATATGGGCGATAAATATATGCCCGATGATTTCTATAACACACTCGACTTCGCGGATGTCGGCAGGAATGCTGTCTGGGCTGGTTATGTCTATGACAACCCCGGATTCGATACTGACAATGACGGTGATGCGGGCAATTTTACTGTTGTCGAAACAGTTCTCCCGAATGGAGATATCAGAGAGGATACAATTTTCTGTACCGGCGATGGCGTCCCTGATTTCAGGGCAGCAGCACCACCTCCACCACCTGTACTCAGGGTATCAACAGAGTTGAACAGGATTATTTTGAGATGGAATGGTCTTGTGAGTGAAAGCTTTGTTGATCCATTCACGAGATTGCAGGATTTCGAGGGCTATCGCGTCTATGTAGGACGACAAAAACTTCTTAGTAGTCTCGCACAGCGGTTCACAATCGACAAACTCGATTACTTCCGACTCTACTGGGATACCGATGAGGAAGCCTGGAAAAACATTGATGATTATCCTCTAACACTCGATTCTCTACGCACTATCTACGGCTCAGACTTCGATCCGCGCGACTACGATTGCGACGGCAGCAATGGACTCGTAATCGACACAGTTGTTTATTGCTTCAGGATGGCGGACTGGAATCAATCGATACCGGGATGGAATGACGGTTATACGAGCGGTTTTGCCGGTGGCATCAGGAAAGTTTACGCAGATGAGATCATCAGTGGCGAAGTTACCGATGATCTCGACAGCAATCTGACGCAGAACTGGGTTCTTGATATCGACCCTCAAACCGGAGATTCCATTCTTTATCACAAGTATTACGAATACGAATATGTTGTCGATGGTGTTCTGGAATCAGTGCCCTGGTTCTGTTCTGTCACTGCATTTGATTATGGTGATATAGTTAATCACCTTAAGCCTCTTGAGAGTTCGCCATTGCTTAATACTGTCGAGGCATGGCCGGTAAATGACGCGTCGTATGTACTGGATCATGATCTCAAAGTAGCGGTCTATCCGAATCCATATATTGGCGATGGCAGGTATGCTGCATCGGGATATGAATTTATGACCGGTCCCGGCAGCATTGACCATGCGAGGAGAATGCACTTTGCGAATCTGCCGCCTTCATGTACTATCAGGATTTACACTCTCGATGGCGATCTCGTCCGTACTATTCATCATCCTGGCCAGTACAGTGGTTCCGACTCGAATGTCGAATGGAACATGCGATCCACCAACAACGAACTTGTTACAAGCGGTATCTATCTTTTTGTTGTCGAATCGGAATGGGGCAACCAGATCGGCAAGCTTGTGATTATAAAGTGAGATTAGATTCTTTGTGTCGTTCAGTTCAGTAGTTTATGCCCCTTTGGAACATAAAAACTCCTGGATGACGGATCAGGTTCGGTCTGACAAACTAAAATCGATAAACGTCGTCGAGAGATTGTCCCCAAAAGCGGGTCGTTTCCCGCTCCTGTGGGGTTGTGGAACGCGACTTGTTGGAAAGACGGCCAGTAAGGCAACCTTCGGCGCTGACCAAACACCTTATGGTACGGTATTTAAGGTTAACGCATCAACATCAACACAAATAAGAAAGGGTCGCGGTTGCGACCCTTCCCTGTGAGTAAACGCTTTTTATCACAAAACTATTTGCGGAATTTGCGACGAATAACTCCACTACCAAGCAGACCGGCGCCGAGCAGGAACAATGTCGCCGGTTCGGGGATGGTCGGATCTCCGACTTCGGAAGCATCACCGCTCATGTTGTCAACCAGCCACTGATTGCCAGTGTCATGCAGGAGGACATATGCAATGTCGTTGTTGCCGGAATTGACAGTCAGGTACTCAAGACCGGTACCGCCACTGGTGGTGAAGTTCGGTCCACCCATTGCGACATCGAGCTGGTTATCGAACTGGTCATAGGCTTCAATATAGAAGTTTGAGGATGAACTATAACCAGTTGTGAAAAAGGATCCATCAGCGTTGGCAAAATCAATCCGTCCGACATTGGCATTCTCTCCGAGCCATGCGAACACATCGCCGCCTACGAAGAACCACTCGCCACCATAGGTAGAACCATTATCACTGGTGACATTGTAGTTGTCGGTTGTTATGTCGGCATACAACCAATCGTAATCACCAGTAGTAGTGAAATCCAGCCCTGGTATACCTGATGAAATCTGTGTGCCGTCCTGGCCAAGTCCCCACTCAAAATCGAGGAACCAGGCTGCCTGGCTGCTGCCGCAGATCGCAAAGACCATGAGAAATGCGAACGCGATTCTTGTCATCTTAGTCATTCATTCCTCCTGATTGGGATGACTTTGTTAATACTTCACTCATAACTGGACTGGTTAATTGCAAAGTATGTGCCAGGAGATGGATTATCAGTTAACCTGCCAGACAACAGCATATTACGACATACTTTGGGTCCGACATAATTTTACATCCAATTCATCAAATGTCAGGTATATCGACAGAAATGCGGACTAATCCTGTCTGTGCTTTGTCAAGTCATTATGTTATAATGCATTAACAGTTCGGAAGAAACTGTTCACAATCCCGACGATATTTATAGGATTTCTATGTCATGGCATGAACTATGATAACGATAAGTTGAGCAAAGAGTATTTTGCCAACCATAGCAACGGGGTATGTCGTGGCATAAGCAATATATGTGTCATCGGATTTTGACATTTCGTAAGCTCTCGCCAGCGTTGCCGGCTGAGTCTGCATGCCGCTGGTTGCTCCAATTGCTTCGATCACGGTTGCTTTGCCATAATATCTCAACAGCAGCAAAGTCATTGTTGTAGTGAGTGTCGTCGTGATGAATCCTAGGCTGACAAGCTGCAAGCCATTCCCCATGAGTGCCTGAAGGAATCTGCCGCCAGCCACGACACCGACTGCCGCGAGAAAAAATAACAAACCTATATGACGCAAAGCCTGATTGGCTTCTTCGGGAATCAACCACACAAGCGGTCCGGTGCGCCCCAGTTTACCGAGTATCAATCCTGCTACCAATGGACCGCCTGCGAATCCGAGTGATACAAACGCACCTCCCGGAATCGGTATCGGTATCATTCCAAGAAGCACACCTAACGATATTCCGAGTGTTAACGCTGTGTAGTCGAGATCCGAAACACTTCTCTCGGAATCACCCAGGAACCGGGCAACTTCGGCAGCTCTATCTGTGGGCATGACCACGCGAACTCGGTCACCTAATTGCAGTTTAGTCACATAATCCGGTATGAAATCGACATCAGCCCTGCGCAGACGTGTGATTTGCGCGTTAAATCTGCGATCAAGCTCGATCTCTTCGATTGTTCTCCCAGCGAGTTCCTTATTCGATATAAGAATTCGCCTCATCGTAATCCGGCTCTCATTATCCTTGATCGGAACTTGTGACTTTGCCCCAAAAAACGATTCAGCCTTTTCCAGAGTAGCAGTCGATCCGACCGCTCTGACGACATCCCCTTCGTGTAACACTGAGTATTTGGTTGGCACATGGACAGTGTCTTCATGTC
>JAJRZO010000469.1 GCA_024275215.1 Candidatus Zixiibacteriota bacterium
GGGGACTGTGATGACAAAGACCTTGTGACCTGGATAGCGCAGGCTTACGCCATAGACAAGAAGTATAAGAAGTCAATGATCTGGATAAAGAAAGGACTCAAGTGCGATCCCGGCTCCTCCACTCTGTTAGAGCTGAAGAAGAGCGTTCAGGATGCGCTTGACGCATATTAAGTCCTCAGTCTTGGGAAAAGAGAATATGGGAAAAACTGAAACAAAGGATAACACTTCCGAAAATGACGATGTCAGGTACCAGTATATTGGCTTCGATGTTTTCGGCAAGAAAGTCAAACCGTTCTTCAAGTCAGATGATGAAAAGAAGTACTATGAACAGCAGGTGGCCGAGTATGCAAAGACTCATGCCGCTCCACTGAGAAGCGGTACTGCTGTCAATGCGAACCTGTTGCCCCTTGTTGACAAGATAATACTGACAATCTCATCGATCGCTCTTATTGTTGGAAGCCTCATGCCGTGGTTTTCTGTCAGTTCCATCTACGGAGACGTCAGTGTGCGCGGTGTAACAGCATTCTCAGGGTTTGCGAATTTCATGGACATCATGAAGGAATTCTCGCCAATGTTGCCTACGCTTGTCTATGTGTTCTCAGGACTGGCAATTCTGAGCGTTCTCTTCGGAGTGCTGACACTGATAATGCTTTACATTCCATCTAAGAAAAACGGCTCCGGGTTGTCCGGGCTGAAGCGTGTTCTGGGGTGGCATTATTTTCCAATTGTCGTTTGGTTCGCTTTATTCTTCTATCTTGTAGTCGGTTTGAAGATACCGTTTGGAGAGGAATTGTCTGCAATCTACATGATTCGCGGACTCGGCTCGTCGTTCAATATTGTAACATTCTGGACATTTGCTCAGCCTGCATTGTGGGTTACATTTGCCGCTCTGTTCATCAATGCAATCAAGTCGAACGAATTGTAAGCTGGAGCGTTTGTAGAGAGAAATAACTCAACGTGTTTATTGGAGGAAATAAATCGTGAAACAGTCTGTATTTGTGACCATCGTTTTGGTTGTCTCGCTGGGAACAGGATTCTTCATCTGGACACAGCTTCCCGAGTACCTGCAAAAGGGCGGACCGCTGGTTGCCATATTGATTGCTCTGTCAGTGATGCTTGTTGCATTTATTTTTGAAAGAATCATATCGCTTCGCAAAGCCAAGGGAAGAGCGTCAATCCAGTCTTTTTTCAAAAAGGTTGTTACTCTTGTCCAAAGCGGTGATTACGATGGCGCACTTGCGGCATGTGACAAGCAGCGTGGATCATGCGCCAATGTTCTTCGCGCAGGCATCGACAGGTATCGCCAGATAAAAGATTCCAGCCTTCCGGCTGAAAAGAAATTCGAGGAGACGCAAAGAGCAATCGAAGAAGCGAATGCACTTGAAGTCCCTTTGCTCGAACGTAACCTGATCGCCCTTTCAACTATCGCATCCATCGGTACAATGGTTGGGTTGCTCGGTACTACTATCGGTATGATCCGTGCGTTCAATGCTACAGGTCATGCCTCAGGTGGCGTGATCGACGCGACATCACTGGCGACAGGTATTTCTGAAGCATTGGTCAATACTGCCGGCGGTCTGGTCAACGGTATCGTTGGCATCGTAGCCTATAACTTCTTTGTCAACAAAGTGGATGCCTTCAACTACACTGTTGACGAAGCATCGTATGAGATACTTCAGCTTCTGAAGACGAAGGAGACGAATTAAAGCATGAAGATGAAGAAGAAACGTAGAGTCAGCATCAGACTCGATATGACACCTATGGTCGATATCGGGTTCCTGCTGTTGATTTTCTACATGGCTACTACGCAGTTCAAACCGCCGGAGAAGAAAGAAGTAACTCTTCCCACGTCGCATTCCAAGATCGAGTTGCCTGACAAGGGGAAAATTCTCGTTACGGTGACGGAGGATGATTCTGTATTTGTCGAATATGTAACTCTTGAGAAGAAGATGATTGAGGGCGAGGAAGTTGAGATCCCTGTGTATGTCGATGAAAGCGTTGCGGCATCGCAGGTCGGCCAGCAGGTTCAGTACATTCGCAGCAGATCGTCCGGTAATCTAAAGGCGATGTTGATTATAAAGGCGGATAAGAACGTCAAATTTGGTACCATGCAGAAGATCATGGATTCACTAAAAGAATACAATCTCAGGACATTCCAAATAGTAACTGAGTTTGAATCCGAAGCTGAGGCATAGGAGAGGTGGTGATATAGATGGGAGCAGTAGATTCCCCGCAACCGAGAGAACAGAAGGGAAAAGGTCTAAAGAGACCCAAAAGGCGTATTGCCATTAGGCTTGACATGACTCCTATGGTCGATATCGCGTTTCTCCTGCTTATTTTCTACATGGTTACTACTGTTTTTGCAGCTCCTCAGGCTATGGAGATAAACCTGCCGGAAGACAGCGAAGAAACTATCAAGATGAAGAAGAGTGATCTTCTTATCATCCATGTTGATGAATCGAACAACTACTGGTGGACTTGGGGAAGCGATGGACCGGTGCAGTTCAAGCCGGATTCATTGCGTACTCTCTTATATGGAGCAAACAAGGAGAATCCAAGACTTTCCACGCTGATCGTGATTCATCCTGATGCGATATACAATGACTTTGTAGATATTCTGGATGAAATCGAGGTCGTCGAATATGTTCTGAGGGACGACGAAGACTTCATGCAGGTGTATCGAGAAGCGAACAAAGATATCCTTGGTGAGAACGCCACGTTCTCGTATCGATATTCCATGAAACCATGGGACAGAAAGGATGACGCTAAGATGAAGAAGGCGAAGTCATCTTCGCTTTTGGGAGGTGATGGTTCATGAGGTTAGGAACCGGTGTCATCAAGGTAGATTATGGTGCGTTTGAACTAAAACGTACTTACCAGAAGAACATGGCAATCGCGATTATTGTCGGTGCATTGTTGCATCTTGTAGTTATCGGTGTCTGGGAGTTTGTTAAGTGGGCCACGACTGAGGAAATCCCACAGACATCGAATGTGATTCGGATCAAAGACATATCAGATCTCGCTCCGCCACCTTCAATTGCGAAAAAACCACCAGCAGTCAAGATCGAAGCGCCAAAAATCGCTGCGCCAAAAATCGGTATTCCGGAACCGGTACCGGATGAGGAGGTAGAGGAAGCCGTTGTACTTGCGACGCAGGATCAGCTTGCCGATATTTCGCAGCCGACGGTCGGTTCTGGTGATGGGACTGGCGGGAATGATATGGTCATCGAAATCGATGATAGTGAATTCTTTCCTGCCGCTGATGAGTTTGTGGCTGTAGAAGAAATCCCGCAGGCTATAAGTCTTGCACAGCCCAACTATCCGGAAATGGCAAGAAAAGCCGGTATTGAGGGTAGTGTCTGGGTCAGAGTTCTGGTTGACAAAGAGGGTAATGTGCGGGATGTTATTATTGAAAAAGAATCCGGGTCTAATGCCGGATTTGAAGAAGAAGCTAAAAAAGCCGCTCTTAAAGGCAAATGGACTCCGGCGATTCAGAATAATCAACCTGTGCCATGCTGGGTTTCGTACAAGATCGAGTTCTCACTCGGCGGCAATTGATTTCCCCGAAATTTGAGTTATTCAGGCCGGAACAATCAGTTCCGGCCTTTTTCTTTGCTTATTCCCGTCGGTTAGGAGCAGTCCTGTCCTACCGGCTCTTCAGCATTCATAAATGCTACTACCACTGATGCGGATTTCACAACATTCGTTTGAACATTTCAAGTCAATGCCCGTCATTATATCAGAGATAAGAGACAACCATCCAGCCCTGTACCATAGCCTGACCAGATCATTGACTGCCGAGAGTGAGGGGA
>JAJRZO010000470.1 GCA_024275215.1 Candidatus Zixiibacteriota bacterium
ATCGGCTTCTTCGGCTACTTTTCTCACTTCACTGAAATCAGTCAGCGCCTGCTCGCCGCCCCACATTGTTTTCTTTAGAACAATATCCGAATCAAAGCCGCGAGACTCCATGTGTGTGATGATTCGCATCTTATGCGGCGTATATCGCTCGACAGCTTTCTTGTACATGGCGGAAATTCCACCCGGATCGATCACTCCGATCCAGGCAATCTTCAGTCCTTTCTTTGTGACTGGTCGATTCGCAAACGGCTTATGCGGTTCTTTCAGCTTCTCATTTTCGTTGTACTCTTTCTGCCATGTCTTCATATAGCCGCGGTATATTTCCCAGTGTTTCTTAGTGTCGATCTGACCCGCAACATTGTCATCGTGAAGGCGGTAATAAAGCAACGGCTCATTCATAAATCTGATCTTGTAGAAATGTGCGATCTTGTGCCACATCGCACCGTCCGCTGTGTACCCGCGCCGACCGCCGAGACCTTCATCGAACCAGCCGACCTTGTCGATGCACTCCCGCTTGAACATGGCTGAACACCCATTGATAGGGTTGCGCTCAAAAAGCTCTTCAGTCTCGCGCCCTTCCTCAAGCGGCTGCACATTCGCTTGCTCCCCCCTGACAGAATTGCGATTGATATAATGAAAGTCCGAATAGACCATCGCAATGTCCGGGTTCTTGTGAAGGAATTCAATCTGCTTTTCTACTTTTTCAGGCATGTAGACATCGTCCGACGAGAGCCATGATATGTAATCGCCTGACGACGCCCTGATACATGTATTGAGCGCTGCGGAAACACCTCGGTTGCGATGATGGGACAGAACCGTGATCTTATCTCTGTACTTGTCGAGAATGGCCTGCGTATTGTCAGTCGAGCAATCGTCGCAAACGATTATCTCGCAATTATCATAGGTCTGCTTCAATGCCGATTCGATGGCTTCTTCGAGATACTCAGCCCTGTTGAATGTCGGTATGACAATCGACACCCTGCCATAGTCAACGTCGCTTTTCTCGACATGATCCGGAACGAGCTTCGCGCGTTTGACCTGAGCCTGCGTATGATCTGCCTGCGGCACTATTCCCAGCGATCCGATCAGGCTGTTAAATTCATCAACCTGCTTGTCGAGTGAGAAGCGGTCTTCGATATACTTCCTGTTTTCATGGGCAAGTTTTCCACGGTCTGAATCACACAGCTTCAGGACGAGCCTTGCACATTCTTCCGGAGTATCAAAAAGATACTCGTCGGGATAGATGTTCTCCGATCCCGGCCAGGCATGGACAAGAGGCAGAACTCCCGAAGCCATCCCTTCGGCTATCGAATAATGGAACGATTCGAACAGCGATGTCGAGATCACGAAATCCTTATCTCTCATATAGGCCGGAACATCATCAACCCAATTGCTGAAATGCACCGGAATATCAAGACGCCTCAGTATATGATCGAAATAAACTTTGATCCTCGGATCCTGATGCTCACCTGCGATGAAAAACTTAAACTCCGGATCTGCGTCATGGATCGCTTTGAAACAATGCAACAGTAACGCGGGATTCTTCTTGTAGTTGATGTATCCAAGTGAGCAGATTCTCTTACCATATGTCTTGTTCTCAGGGATCGAAAACTTCCTTGTATCGACGCCATTGTGAATGATCGTTGTCTCGGCAGGAATGCTGTGATATGTTTTCAGCACATCAGCGACATTCTGGTTGACCAGGATCAGCCTGTCAACCTTGCTCCAGTCGACACGAGCAGGCATCTCTGTAAATGCCTCATAAGAATGCAACCTGCAAATGATCTTGCAAGTCTTGGGGAGTTTTGTCGCCTCGATAACTAATTGATCGCACCATTCAAACCATGCAAGGTCTGCCCAGCGCATCAGTTCGGCTATATCTTCGGTTGTTTTACCTGCAAACTTTCTTATCTCATTGTGTGCGGAAAGATGTCTCAGAATGCCGCTCGCAAACGATTCCTGAGTACTGAAAAATGCGATTTTCAGATTGCGCGTGATGTAATCCGGAGATGCCACTATATCGTCGGATGATTGACCTTTTGATAATGCGTTAGTAAACAGGCTCTCCCATTCTGTGATACGAGGACTATCAGGCACCAGATTGAGGAACTCCCTTACAGATTTCAAACCATTCTCGTAACGTTTATGCTCCAGACAAAACTCACAGTAGTTTTCCAGAGCCTTCTCGAAAAATGGATTCTTCTCCAGCGCTGTTGTGAAAGCTTTTTCGGCATCATCGGGCTTTCTCAAATGCGCGAGAATCACTGCAAGATCGTTGTAACCCTCGGCATCATCAGGAACAAGCTCAACTATTTTCCTGAATGCAGCTTCAGCTTCAGGAAGCCGTTCGAGTGTAGCATTTATCAGGCCAATATTATGAAGTATATTTGTATCATCCGGACAGATTCCTATAGCCTTTCCCAGATAC
>JAJRZO010000471.1 GCA_024275215.1 Candidatus Zixiibacteriota bacterium
TGCTCCGCGAGGAAATTTACCATCGGGCGTACCGTTTATCACCACAACTCTGCAGCCAAGTTTACGCAATAATTCGGGAGCAGCGATATACCCTCCACCATTGACACAATCGACGACTACCTTGAATTTACGCCGTCTGATCTTCCTGATATTCAAAATGGATTGTGACAAGACTCTTTCGATATGTCCGTTTACAGCGCTTGTATCGGTAGTCAGCCGTCCGACTTTCCTGTAATTCGACAAAGGCAAATCTGACCTATCTTTGATTTTCCTAAACACTTCGTACTGCTCAGGCGAAATGAATTCGCCCTTGCGATTGAACAGCTTGATTCCATTCCATTCGACAGGATTATGGCTGGCGGTAATGCCAACACCTCCCCGGGCTTTCATTTCCTTGATCGCAATTCCTATTGTCGGTGTTGGGCAGATTCCTATGTCGACCACATCGCGACCAGCAGCCATCAATCCCGAAGCAACGGCGGATTTGAGTTGATCGTGCGATGTCCTTGGGTCTCCTCCGATAATTATTCTACCGCCACCGATAAACGAACCGAACGCGAGTCCATAGTGCATCGCCAGTTGTGGAGTCATTGATTTTCCGACAATTCCACGCGCGCCGGAAATGCTTTCGACAAGATCATTTGCCATACAGATTGTGCCCTCTCTTTACAGGCTGATAGTGTACACCAGTATAATATAATCGTCATTTAAGCCTGTCTGCAACACAATTCACAAAGTCATATTTGGTGCACAATCATTCACAATCTCCAAGCTGCATGCAAGCCGTTTCACACGAGCTAACTGCCATCATCTCAGGGGCTTACCCAAATCGCAAACGATTGCTTCCGGCTGGCATGCCATTTGGAGTATTAGTAGCCGGGTTGTTGACAAGACTGGCGTAGGAGGCTGAAATGATGAAAAAAGGGTTGCTCGCCGCATTTTTCATGTTTGTCATGATTGTCCCGGAATCGCAAGCGCTATTCTTTTCATATCCACGCGATGGTCGTTTCAAACAACAGCCGATTAGAACTGACTTCTGGTATTACAATGGCGGCTCCGAGTGGACTATTCAGGCGCCGGACAAATGGCAGCACATGATGGGATCATTCGCAAGCTCCGAATTGCTCAGTACAGTCGTAGATGACAAACTCGCAGGCGGAATTGTTTTCGGATTAGGACTGCTCAAAGAAGTCGAGGATGGTATGCGTGAGGGCTGGAGTGTTCGCGATGTCCTTATGGATGCTGCCGGAGTCGGAGCATCACTTGTCAATAATGAGAAATACAAACTTTGGTGTGACTGGAAAGATGATTATGTTCAATTAAAAGTATCGATCGCATTGAAATAGATTTGGCGTTTCAGCACTCTCTGCATTATCCTCGTGGACAACCGGCTATAAACTGGCCGGTTGTTTTTATTGTATAACATTCCTGAACATAAACATTGACACGCAGAAATTTATCCATTTATTAGGTCGAGATCGCGGGGTGGAGCAGTCTGGTAGCTCGTTGGGCTCATAACCCAAAGGTCGCAGGTTCAAATCCTGCCCCCGCTACCAAAATAGTCTAATCCATACATGCGGATGATTTTCTTGAGCCATTCAGGAATCCTTTCTCGTGCGCCGTCAGGAATCCCTTCCTGACGGTCCAGAGGCATGTTAATACCAAAAAGTGTGACAATAGAACAAAGTTTTTCATATATTAAAAAATTCTGTTTTGAAAGGTTGCGGGAATCTGTGACGATTCCCGATAGCGATAAAACATATGCATGTAAAATCGAACAATACTAACAGTGCTGATTCCGGCAATGTAACTTTCGCTCGTGATCTCGGTCTTTTCGATGCCAGCATGATCGGCATCGGGGCTATGATCGGAGCAGGTATATTTGTCCTGACAGGGATCGCCGCCGGAGAAGCCGGGCCTGCATCGATTTTGTCATTCGCATTGAATGGACTTGTAACGCTCCTGACTGCATTCGCATACGCCGAACTCGCATCGTCAATTCCCCGCGCTGGTGGCGGATACTCATTCGTCAGGATAGCATTCCCCGGAGTAACAGGATTCACAGCCGGCTGGATGCTCTGGTTTGCATATACTGTCGCATGCAGTCTTTATGCCCTGGGATTTGCCGGTTATTTCTGGGAGTTCTTTGTCAAATATACTCCGTGGCTGACCGATCCGGTATTTGCCGCGATTGGGCATCAAAAAGCTATCCTCACTATTACTCTGTTCATTGGGTTACTTTTCGTCTGGCTGAATGTTCGCGGCGCAGAAGTCACAGGCAAGACCGAAAATGTACTGACGATTTCAAAGATAGTGATTCTTGGAGTATTCATCTATTTCGGATTGCAGAGAGTTATCGATGAACCATCGCGAATCACTGAGAATTTCCTTCCATTCTTCCCGAAAGGCTTTGGTGGTGTTCTGGTGGCGATGGGACTCACATTCATCGCTTTCGAAGGATACGATCTGATAGCGACTGTTGCCGAAGAAATAAAAAATCCGGAGAAAAATATCCCGAAAGCGACATTCATTTCATTGGCTGTAACGATCACAATTTATCTTTTGATTCTATTCGTGTCGCTGACAGTCATAGACTCAGGCAATCTGACATCCTGGCAATTCCTGGGAAAATTCAAGGAAACGGCCATAGTACGAGCGGCTGAGGGATTCATGCCTGCCATAGGCGTAGCGATCATTGTTCTGGGCGGTCTGCTATCCACGATGTCAGCCCTCAATGCGACTGTCATGGCGGCTTCCCGCGTAGCATTTTCGATGGGACGTGACCTGTGGCTGCCACGCTCGGTATCGAAAATCCATTCAGAGCGCAGAACTCCTCATATAGCGATACTTGTAACCGGTGTCATCCTGATCGCAATGGCGTTGACGCTCCCAATCGAGGCGGTCGGATCGGCTGCCAGCCTGATTTTTCTACTGACTTTCGCCATGGTCAACCTGTCCGTCATAGTGCTTCGCCGCAAGAATCCGGAAATCCCACGAAGATACCGGGTACCTTTCTATCCTGTTGTGCCATTGATCGGATTTGTGCTGAACATATTTCTTGCTCTGTATCAGTTTACATTTCAACCTGTCGCATGGTTTGTCACAATTGCGTGGATAGTTGTCGGCGTGTTGCTATACTATTCAGTTTTTAAGAGAAAGGCGGCAGTTCTCGAACCGCAGGTTCTTATTCCTCGCAAAGCTCCTGCTTATGTTGAAATAATGCCATCGGTGCTGGTAGCTCTTCACAATCCTGAGAATATTACGACACTCATTGAAATGGCTCATTCAATCGCCATGCAACGTGGAATCAGGCTTGTAGCTGTCAGCGTTGTCCAGGTGCCGCGACAGATACCGATACA
>JAJRZO010000472.1 GCA_024275215.1 Candidatus Zixiibacteriota bacterium
CCGCCACTGCCACTGCCGAATCCCGGACTGTGGCGTATGGATAGCCTGAATTGGCATACACGGTCTTGATATCGAGCGTGAGCTGAACGACCTTGTATGGATTCAGAGGATCCCCGCGTCTAAGCCGACTGATATTAGCATACACAGCGTCATGGAATGATCCGAGATCAGTGGTTGCGTATGCTTTTCTTACGAACAGACGTTTTCCCTCATCGATCTTTATCCGAACGATTGCCGAACTGTCATCAGCGACCGCAAATTCCTCGGTAACCTTAACTTTCACAAAGCCGTTCGAACGATACAGGTAATTCAGTCCCGCAAGATCGACTCGTTTTGCATCTTTTCTGAGTGCGTGTCTTTTTCTCAACCGGAGTGATTGCCAGAAACCGTTTTCTTTCGAACTTATTGACCCCTTGATCCTGCGATCAGAAAAAAACTCGTTACCCGTCACCTCTACTTTGCTGATGAATGGCTTTTTGCTAAGCCACTTCTTCATTGGATCACGCTGCGCCGAAACTGACTCAGACAGCGTCAACAAAGCAATCACCATCAACAGCATTGAAATCGGGCGATGTATCATTCGATTTCCCAATTCAAATTCAGATTCAGGCGAAACAGGTTTTCCCTGTCACGCTGACCGGAAATGAACACATGTTTCGACAACCTGTAATCGAAACCGACTTCTTCGGTTCTTCCGAAGGTCAACTGGCTTGTTCCGTAAATATAAAGCCGGGGTGACGTATAGAACCCAATCGTCAACTCGCTTTCAAGAGGATTAAGACCGTGACCTGTGCGAGACGGACTTATCTCGAAAGTCTCGACGCCAAGTTTCCGCGAGAAATACCGGGACATCTGGCTCGCTGCAATTCCTGTTGCGCCGAATGTCAGCCGACTCCCCCACGATGATTCGCTTGCGGAATGGAGAGTATCTCCCGGAATATCCGTAAATCCCGCACCTACAGGATTCATGAAAAGCAGAGCTTCGTCAATCGTCAGCCCGGACCCCTCGCAAACATCGATATTCGGATCACTCAGAGTTCTGGTCAGGCGCAAACATATATCGCTTATCCCTGTCGAATCTCTGACAGTGGTTGTCAGTTCGATATCGAGCCGCGGATCGAATTCCTCGACATTGTCGAACACGATTTTACCGCCCGGTCTGATTGTAAATGTTCTGTTGAAATTAGTCATGTAGAATTTGCCGCGAATCGTTTCGAGCGTACCGAGGAAATTTTCGTTCATGCCTTCATCGAGCACTACCAGTTCCCCTTTCAGCTCGACATCGGCATCCTCGTTTTTAATCCAGAGATTCTGAGGAGCACTGATACGAATATTGTAGTCGATAGCATCTGTTGTATCAGCAGCGAGAAGAGCATCCGGCTCAACATCTTCAAAGAATGGTTCGCGATAAACAAACTTCGCAACATCGACATCACCAGTCACCATCGGAGGCTCGGATCCTGTCACAGTAAGATTCAGTTTGCTGAGCATCATCTCGATATCGCCAAGATCATATTTTACCGGAAGATCATTGCCGGTCACGGAAAGATCATAATCGGGCAGCGATGGTTCGGTAAGATCAATCACACCGGCGACATCGAAACTGCCGACATCTTTGTTGTGTCTAAGCTTGCCGACAAGTTTCGATATGATAAGTTCGCGACGCTCGAATGAACCGTCAAATTCAATATCCTCGAGCGGATCCTCGATATAGTAAATCTTGCATTGCCCATCTGAAATCCTGACATCTCCGCTCAGTTCCGGATTAGCAGGCGTACCGGACGCCGTAGCGCTGAATTTGAACTCCCCGGTCATCCATTCGACATCTTCAAACAACTCTTCGATAAACTGGAAGTTGGAACCTGAAACTGTCAGCGACAAGTTCATTGGTTTATCGTCCAAAATTCTTTTTTCACGAAACTCCAGACCGAGATCGATTGGTATATAACCCCGCAACATGGATGAGTTCTGTTCGCCCCGAAGCTGAAAATCATTAAGTGACAGCACGCTGTCACGGTAGTCGATCTCTCCTTTGAGAGTTCCGACCGGCTCTCCATGATAAGCGGCATCATCAACAATCAAATCGAATCTCAAGCGAGGATCATCAAGTTCCCCTTCGATTCGACCACTTCCGGAAAGCCTTCCCGCAATATCG
>JAJRZO010000473.1 GCA_024275215.1 Candidatus Zixiibacteriota bacterium
ATATCGTATTGATCGTAGAAATACGGCAGCCATGTTCCGACCCGAAGCGAATTGAATGACACATCGAAATCAACATTTCCATCGTAGGAATAACGCCCATTGATTTCTCCTGTTTCGTCAACACCGACAAGGTAAGCATTCTCTATCGTAACTCCGCTGTCATCGAACACTGCGACAACTTCTTCACGATTTGTGATTGACTCAGTGTCGATGTCTGCGACAAGATCGCGAAGCGTCAGTACCATCGCACTATCACCTACCTCAAGCTGACCATCGAGTTGAATATCAAATGGAGACACCTCGATCATAGCCTGACGTATGTTGATAAAATCCGGTTCAATTTCGAGCGATGCGTGCATGGATTGACCGGAAAGACCGGCGTAATCCATCGGGCCGGAGAATACTTCAACCCCACCGCTCGGTTCGCTGAAAAACCGTCTTATGTCAATCAGTGTGAAAAAGTCTTTCGAGTGGAAATCATATATCTGAACAGAATCGGAACTGAATGATCCGGTAACATTCGGATCAGCTGTGAGACCAGTGATCTTGAAATCCGCGGTGCCGACGCCGCCAATATCCTCGAGAAATATATCGCCTTTGAATTCATCGATCGAACGCAAGTCAGCCTGTCCTTCGATATTGATCGCGCCTGAATATTCGAGTCTGCCGCCCGCCGATACTGATGTCGATTTGTAGAACATGTCAAACGGATACACGAAGATAATCGAATCGGGGGTGATACGACACCTTCCAGCAAGCGAATCTGCAACATAGCCGTCGAAACGGCTCCGTCCAAGTTTGCCTTCGATATCCATTACCATATTCTCACTCCTGAGTCCGCGTCCTTCCATGCTCACATTACCCGTGAAATCCGAATTGAATCTGGTATTCGTGACTTTCCCGATGTCAAAGCCCCTGATATTACCGGCGAAACTATATGTGATGGGCCGATAGGTAAAATCGAAATGACCACTTCCACTGATGTAACCGCCGAACATGCCACCCCTGAGTGATCTGCATATGATCCTCTTCTGAGAATACGATGCGTCGAGTTTTACATTGTCCAGCAACCAGTCGCGAAATGTGCCTGACAGCGTAAGACGTGTCTCAATTGAATCGTTGGCGTAATCAATCCCTCCGATAACCGCAACCTGACCGTAGATGCCTACATCAAAAGCCCGCGAGAGTTCAGAAAACGACAACACTGAAGAATCTATTATCGCGGATGCCGCGACTCGATCACCGAACGTGATTTCGCCATCGAAAATGAGAGTCGATGAATCTGTCACCGCTCTAATATCTTCGAGAGCAAGGAGTGAATCCACAAAAGTCGCCGTGCCCGCAAACTGTCTGAACCTGATCGATTCTCGCGGCAGTACCATACTCACGGTGTCGAGATCGAGTTGCAACCGTGAACCGGCTTTTGACACGCTGCAAAGGATGTCCAGGCTGTCGATTTCGAGCGGATGATTGTAATCGGCAATAGCGACCGATGAATGAGCGATCAGAAGACGCTCAGCGATAAAATCGAATCCATTCCCGTTGCCACCTTCGACCTGTCCGAAATCCAGCAATCGAAGTGTACCATCCCGATTTCGTTTTATACTAATATCGAGACTGTCAACCAGCACGCTCTTGAAGACCCATCGCCTGTGAAGAATGTCAGAAATATCATATCGAACATCCAGATACCTGATAGTCGCCAACCTGTCAGTTTCTGAATCGCCATCAAAACGAATCTCAATATCAGTGATATAAAACCCGGAGAAAATTGACCCACCGATGTCACCGAGACTGATCTTGACCCCGTACTTCTGTTCCAGCGCAATTCGGAAAAACTCGTTAGCCCTGCGTTCTACTAAGTTGGTCTTCGTAACGATAAGAAGCGTTACTGCAATTGCCAGAAGGAAGACAAGTATAACACTTAGAGGTATTTTGAATCTCTTACGCATCTTCGCCAGCTTTCCGGGAAACATGCGCAAGTATATCGTCGGCTCGTCGCAACCTGTCGGATAGAGCTATACCATCAAGAGATTGCAATATCTCTCGTAACATTCCAATTGTAGCGCCAGTGTGTATTGCTCCTCTCATATGAGAATGCAGTTGCACGAAATCTCCGGTAACAACCAGCGCAGCGCATGTGCACAGCTCCCGCAATTCAGGTTGCACGCCATTACGCGAGAGTACTTTCCCATAACCCTCCCAGACCATCCAGTCATCAAGATCGGGGGACAAAGCAGAAATCGTCTGGCGGAGCCTTTCATAATTGCTGCCATAAACAATGCGGCAAAGGTTTTCCCCTCTTCTGCGCCATTCGGTTGTGGAACGGTCATTGAGTTCAACTCGCTCAGGTGGTTTGAATCGAGGATGACTTTCTCTCAGCGCTCGCAATCCTTCAATCGCTTTGGGGTACCCAAGAAACAAGTAGCTTTGAAGAATAATCTCATAAAGCTCAGTAGCTTCTATGCGGAGTTTTTTGGCGCTGTCCAACAGTCCACGCACCGACCTAAAGTCGCCGTTGGCAAGATTGGCGACGACAAGGATGATGATCTTCCATTCAGACGACAACCGATTCTCACCCTTCATACTCTCAGGCATCATATCCGAACACAACCTTTAGTCTCTGACAGCACAACAGCTTATATAACTGAGCAATTCTGCAGGTGTCAAGATACAAGTGTTGGCTATGTGCTGAGAATCCCTCTCCTGATAAATACTGATGACCTGCTTAATCACAGCCGACAGAGTAGACACAAGCAAACATGATGCCACCAATTTACTTTTTTCACACAGCACTTGACATTATTCAACTTTTTTGCTATCATAGAGTTGATTAGATTGTATATCTAATCAGTGTAACATTTGGCCGCATTAGCCTGCTAATGACGTTGTAACATCTTCGCGTGAGTTTGATGGGGTCGAACGAACGCGGTCCAGACTTGAATTCCGCGATGGCCGATTGATTAGACGAAAGGAGTCCCCATGACTATGAAAACCGCCTGCAAGGATGAAGGACGGGTAACCCGGGGAAAGTATGTCTCCAACATAGACGCAATTCAACAGCTTTCCCCTACAGAGAAATCTGAAATTAGCAATGTAACAACCCGGTTTCAATTCAGAGCCAGCAAATACTATCTCAGCCTGATCGACTGGGATGATCCCGACGACCCAATCCGGAGAATAATTGTCCCGCATCCTAATGAACTCCAAAGGTGGGGTGATATTGATGTCTCGGACGAAAGCTCTGTCACGGTAGCCAGAGGTTTACAGCATAAATATGCTTCCACAGTCCTGTTGCTTGTAACCGAAATGTGTGGCGGTTTCTGCCGATTCTGTTTCCGAAAGAGACTGTTCATGCGTGGCAACAACGAGACCAGGTTTGATCTCGATGAGGCTGTCAAATATATATCCAGACATCCTGAAGTCAACAATGTATTGATTACCGGTGGAGACCCATTGATCCTATCAACCTCTAAGCTCGAAGCCATCGTCTCCGCAATATCCAAGATCGAGCATGTCAGAATTATTCGCATCGGAACAAAAATCCCCGCGTTTGATCCATTCAGGATTATTGATGATCCAACCCTGCCTCAGATGCTCGCAAAATACTCGACGCCGGAAAGGCGAATTCATCTTATGTGTCATTTCGATCATCCCAACGAACTGACTGATGCAAGCCGCGAGGGAATCAGGATCATGCAGCAGGCAGGAGTAATCTGCGTCAACCAGAGTCCGATCAGCCGGGGAATATCCGATGATCCTGAAGTGATGGCACAATTGTGGAATGAGCTTTCATACATGGGAGTCCCGCAATATTATGTATTCCTCAACCGCCCGACTATCGGGAACAAACCGTTCCATGTGCCTATAGTGGAAGCTTATTTTCTTATTGAGGAAGCTCGGAAACATTGCTCTGGCTTAGCGAAGCGGGCCAAGTTCGTCATGTCGCACTCGACTGGTAAGATTGAAATAGTAGGCGTCGATGGAAACTATATCTACATGAAGTACCATCGGGCGAAATACGCCAGAGATGAACAACGGTTTTTCGTATGCCATCGCGATGATGACGCCTACTGGCTCGACCAGCTTGAACCTATCGATTCGATGCAAAAGACGGGATAACCGGATTCCGCCTTCGCGAAAGATTTTCTCCCACAGCGTTTGTATGCAGGACTTGATCCGGCATCCAGCCTCCTCACGTCCCGAGCGGACGTGAGCTACAGAATTTATATTTATTAGGGAAAAGACTATTTATTTCTCACCCTGAGTACGCTTGAGTTCTCTCTCGAGATTCTCCAGCTCTTTCATTTGACGTCGCAATTCAGTTCTGAGCATATCGATCTTTGCCAGCGTTTGTCGTCGATAGCCATCCTCTCCGATAACTTCCCTGATGGGGATTTTCCGAACAGTTGCGTTGTCGTTGACATCAATCACCTGTCCGGTCTGATCAACAAGGCGCATAGTTTCAGCAGAAGTAAGCTGGACAGCAAGGCTCAGGCTCCTGCCCCCTCTCATCAAAACAAGACTGATTACATCACCTTTCTTGCCGGCAGCGATAAGTTTCCTGAGCTGGTCAGAACTGAATATCCGGCGGCCAAGATACTGAGTAAGAATATCCCCCGAACGTATTCCAGCCTCCCATGCAGGTGATCCCGGTATAACTTCAGCAACCATCACACCGTGTCTGGCATTGAAAGCCCTTTCTGCCCATACAGGGTCAATATCTTTCGGTCTGATTCCGAGAAACCCTCTGCTGGTTCGCTCGTCCTTTATAAGACGCGAAGCTGTCTCATAAATATCTGAAGCGGAAATTGCAATGATAACGCCTGTGCTCGGCAGTTCCATCTCAGCCCCATCGAAATCGATTGATGAGGTCTCGGATGCGGACTCCCGAAAAAGCCGCACACTGCCAAGTGTTACGGGTTCTGTCAATTTTGCAGATATCAGGCCGACCATTCGACCTTCAATATCGACGACAGGTCCGCCTGAAAACCCGGGGGCGAGATTAGCCGAAACCTGAAGAGTGCCGTTATCTCTGTAGCCGACTGCTACGGCAAGATTGGCGGCATTGGGAATCCCGAATGAATTCCCGACCGCGAAAAGTATCGACCCTGCAATTACCGGATCTGATAACCTCAAAGAAAGAGGTGGGATCTGTTTCGGTGCAATATGAAGCAAGGCTATATCTCGATCACTATCTATCCCGCTCAAACTCGCCTTGAATCTGCGCCCATCTCTGGCAAAGACCTCAAAATCACTGCCTCCACGTATGACATGACCGGTAGTCAGAACATGACCGGTAGTATCATATACGACGCCTGTTCCGATCTGAGTATCCACCAGAGCAGGCTTAAATGGAAAAGGGCTGCCCGACTGCGAATTGATTGTGCGATAAGTGTAAATCGTTACAACTGAAGATTGAACCTGATGCAGCAGATTTCTGATTTCCTGATCGAATTGCTTCAGCGTTTGAGCGCTGAGATTCGAATTAGTGAGTAACAGTATTAGGACTAAGAAAAGCGAGAAACTGCGAAATGTTAATCTGGGAGCGGGCATTCATCCTCCCCCACTCCCCGATCAGAATGTAGCGTCTTTGATAAGCTTGTTAGTCGGCGACACAGTCGGAAGCACATAGTGTCTCATGCTGCCGTGCTGACTAACATTCCTAAGCATCGGATTATCAAATCCGTATGCTCCAAAGTCACGTTTCTGTTGCCTGCTGAGCTGCTCGAAGTATCCCACTCTGTGCATCATAGCCATCGAGTCAAGCGACGCACGGTCAAGAGCAAATCCCCTTAGAGCCGGACGATAATAGTTGGTGGCATACTGGCGATCTGCAGTCCCATTCTGAACCTCTGCAGTCACAGGAGTAAGCCCCGGGGCTGTGTCGATTGTAGCTCCGGGTACAAGAAAAGTTAATGTCAATACCATCGCACCGATCACAGTTGCAGCCGGAGCGAACAACTTACCCCAGTATATGATTCCACTCGGCGCTTTCTTAGGAAGGTGCGCTGTCCTGATACGTTCACCGTTGGGAGCATTGTGGATTCTCCCAAACAGGCGCATGTTGAAGTCTTCGGACAGCTCGTGCTTCGGCAAGTTAAGCAAAGCCTGGTTTATCTGACCAATGGTCGCTTCCTGTTTACGGCAAGCTGGACATTCTTCAAGATGTGCGGCGAGCTTCTCTCTCATACTGTACGAAAGCTCACCCTTAGAATAGGCCGAGAGTAAAGATCGAGCCTTTCGACAGTTCATACAACTCCTCCATATTCGGCTTCAACATGTTGCGAAGCATGTTGCGGGCACGATTCACTCGAGACTTGACAGTCCCAAGTGGTACCGATAGTATCTGGGCAATCTCCTCGTAAGAGAGCTGGTCCAAGTCGCGCAGAATAAAAGCCTGACGATACTTCTCCGGCAGCTTCGTCACAGCTTTATCCAGAATCTCTCTCAGCTTGGAGCTATTATCGACTTTTTCTTCAGGTGCCTTCAGTCTGTTCGAGAAATCGGCAATGTCGAGAAACTGAACGCGTTTGCGGCGTCTTAGCTCATTCCGGGCGAGGTTCAGAGCTATGGTATAAATCCACGTAGAAACCGCATATCTGAAATCGAACGACATCTTATGAAGATGAACTCGAACGAATGTCTCCTGAACAATATCTTCGGCAGTCTCAGCGGAATTCAGCATACGCACAATCACATTGAAAAGGCGATTCTTATAACGATCAACAAGCGTATTAAACGACACCATGTCGCCTTTTTGAATCGCTTTCATCAACTCGTAATCCGGCAATTTATCGCGCTGTAACAATTTCTTTCCCTTCGATCTCTTGTTCATCATGGTATACACTACCTCCACCTTGAGGTTCCACTAAACCTTAATTACAAGTATAATAAGCAACCGATGTGCCGTAAAGTAAAAAGAGGGTCAGAAGAGTGCTTTCAGGACAAGACCCAAAACCATAACCGCCAGTGGCGCAATGAGATAAACATAAACGCGAGACAATCTCGTCTTGAAATAGCTTGCAGTCAGCACCAGACAAAAATGTAGCGGCGACAGCAATACGCCCAAAAATCCAGCGGTATAAGCTGTCGCCGCCCTGAGCAGGTCAACATCATCAGGTCGCAGAAACGGCAGCAGGGCAGGATATGCCAGCGATACGAACGCGGGTGTGGCGCCGGAAATCAGGCCGATTACAAATGGTAAAAATATTATCACCCAGATCGGGTCGATTCCTGCGGCTGTGATTTCACCTGCAACCTGCAGGGCAGCGTTGCTGTCAATCAGCACCTGCTTGAAAATCATCACAGCGAAAACAAATGAAGTGTACTCCAATGTGACCGACTGCTTCAAGCTCTCTTTTATTACCGCAGATGAAAAACGGGATACGATAAGAAACAGCAGGAGCGACACCGGAACAGATATATAAAGATCAACTCCACAGAACAGACTGAGAACAACCGCAAGAAATATCGGCCAAAGCGCCATAAAGACCGCTTTGCCATTGTGCAGAACACTGTTCGAAGTTTTCGACACCAGCTTTCCGAGAGGAATCAGAAGAAACGCAATTCCTCCGAGGATCATCCCGACAGACATCGGCCATTGAGCACGCACTATCTCAGAGGCGTCTATCTCCAAAATGGATGCCGACAAGATTATCCCCGGATAAAGCGGCCAGATGTATTCCAGCACATGACGGAACCAGTAGTTAATCGCCGCAAGTCTTCGATTTGGAATATTGGTTCTGAAACTCGATTCATCGACAAGCGGCGCAGACAGAAGCGCTCCGCCCGGCATCGGCAGAAGTCCGATCAATGCCGGCAGGATAGCCATCGAAGCCCTCTTGGAATGCAGCAACGATTCGACAGCGCCGGTCAATCCCGATGCAAGCCCCGATTCCTTCAGCAGCGATCCGATGAGTGTTACGGCCATCAAGATCACAAACAATTCCCATGTCTCACGCGCGGAAAAACCCTGCCAGACTGAGTCTGCAAGTTGTCCGATACTCATCGAAAACATCAGCCCGGCAATCACACTCCCGATTGCTATCGAGAATCCTATCTTGATTTTCAGTCTTGTAAGAGTGAGAATGATCCCGAAGAGGAGTATAAGCTTGAGACTGGCCATCTAAATTCCTTGCATCAAAAGGGCGTAAGATATATCATTGCGCGAGTTGCGAGCAAGATCAAAACTACACTGGAAGGTAATATACAGTGGAATTGATAGAAGTAATCAAACGACGCAGATCAATCAGGGCCTACGAAGATAAAAAGATCGAGAGAGAAAAGCTGGCAAGAGTTCTCGACGCCGGACGACTTGCACCATCGGCACGAAATCTTCAGGACTGGAAATTCATAGTAGTCAAGAGCCTCGAAATGCGAACCAGAATTGCGCATGCGTGCAAGAGCGAAGATTTCGTCAGGGAGGCTCCGGTCATAATAGCCGCTTGCGGAACAAACCCGGATTACATAATGACCTGTGGACAGAAAGCCTATCCTATCGATGTATCGATTGCCCTGACACACATGATGCTTCGCGCCGAAGATCTCGGTCTCGGAACATGCTGGCTCGGTGCATTCAACGAGAAAAAAGTGAAAGAGCTTCTCGCAGTCCCCGCCAAAGTCAGAATTGTGGCGCTTCTCACTCTCGGCTATTCAAGATACCATCCGCCATCCAAGAGTCGCAAATCACTCGATGAAGTCGTCTGTTACGATCGCTGGAAGTAGTCATTTTGTGCGCGGAATCGCGCTGCGCCCAATATTTGTGCATAAACTTCGGTCCCGAAATCACTTCAAGAACTCCTGATCACAGCGAACTGGCAGTATCTATATACTGAACCGCATCAATATAACAATTGATTTGCACGACTACTCGCACATCCGGGCATTCGGCAAACAAGTTGCTTGTTATCATTACATGATGGACTTGAGAGTATGAGAGGTGAAGTTTTGTTTGACTGTTCTTATGGGTTCCGATAGGTTTTTGTTGGAAAAATGTAAGAACAGGAGGCACGGATGCCATCAAGATTATTACTTTGGATCGTTTTAATGATGATTTCAACCGTTTCGGCACAAACCGGCTACTCCGATGAGAGACCGATCACAGCACCGGCAGGTTCACTTCCACCGAGAATCCTGACAGACTGTCCTACAGCCGCCACGCTTCCGCGAGCGAGTTTTGATGTTCAGGTCCGCGATTTCTCCGCAGGCGGACTCATGGGCACGATTGATGTTGGTCTTCACCAGCGTTTCATGCTCGGTGTATCTTACGGCGGAACCGCTGTGCTTGGCGAATCAAAGGCAACATGGCAGGATCACCCCGAATTCGAGGTCAGACTCCAGATCATTTCAGAGACTTACACAATTCCCGCCGTGAGTGTGGGTATAGCAACACAGGGTTATGGTCCCTACATCGCCGATCTCGACAGATATACATACAAATCGAAAGGTTTTTATGCTGTAATCTCGAAAGCATATCAAACCTACACATGGGCTACCGGATTTCATGGCGGGATTAACTACAGCCTTGAGCACACAGGCGATCACGACGCGAGCCCTGATTTCTTCTTTGGCTTTGACATGAATGTCAATCAGGATGTTGCGATCATTGCCGAATATGATCTCGCTCTCAACGACGACAACGGCAAAGCATCGTTCAAGGACGGCGAAGGAAATACAATGACCTACGGCGGCAAAGGACGAGGTTACCTGAATGTCGGCCTGAGATGGATTTTCATGCAGCGACTTGAACTTGGAATCGACTTCAAGAACCTGTTCAATAACAGACGAGATGTAAACCAGTTTTCGCGCGAACTGCGCATAAACTATTACGAGTTTTTCTGACGGCGGGAGGTAAGCCGTGCAACTGAAATCCTTATTACTTTGTTCCATTGCGATTTTGACACTCATCAGTCTGAACGGTTCTTTTACAGTATTTCGTACCCAGACATTTGATGGCAAAGTTCCGCCGGGAATTTCAGAGCGCGAGCTTGACGAATCGACCAGCGACATTGCATTCGACACATACCAGAATGAGAAATGGAGATTCTATCTTGCATGCCCGTGGTGGTACAAATCGATATGGACGGAGAGTGACTATTACGATGACGGTTATCCCGGCAACCAGGTTGCCCTCGATGAAGCTCCTCAGGCATACACACCGCCAATTGATGGGATGGGAATCTCAAATCCGCCAATACACTCAGTGCCGTCATACGCTCCGATTGTCAATCCGGATGTCAAATACAAACCCGATGCTCCAGGTTCTGGCGAGCCAGAAAAAGCCGCCAATACCAGACCTCCGCACAAACCATCACGAAGAAACAATGGAGGTGGCAGGTGAGAAGATTTGTTCATCTTGTGACCGCGATCGCAACACTCGTATTGATTACAGCATCAGTCGGATTATGTGATGACGCTCCCGCAATCGTGGAGAATTCTGCGGGCAATTTCTTCGGGGTCGGAGCGCGCGGCCTCGGAATGGGCGGCGCGCAGATTGCCGCCGGCATGGATGGCACTGCGCTCGTCTACAATCCCGCTCTTCTTGCTCGGATACGAAGAACAGAATTACTTGCGGGAATGTCTCACCAAAATCTTTCCAACGATCGGAACACAATCGGTGGTAGCCATTATCAACCTGTTATCGACGGCAGATCAAAATCATTCACAAGACTGAACGCACTCAACATCACTGTGCCGGTACCAACATATCGAGGCTCGGCAGTCATAGCATTCGGAGTCAACCGAGCTATGTCATTCGATCACATATTCCAGTCCGAAAGCAGCATGAATCCGGGATGGAGAAAAGACACCGAAATCGAGACAGGCGGAATCTATCAGTGGACTGCCGGTGGCGCAATCGACATCTCACCGCGAGTATCTGCCGGACTATCTTTGAACTTGTATCATGGCGATGACAACTACACATGGAGTTTCTCACGATCGGGTGGCAGTGTGCCATCCCCTTATGATTCATCCCTCTATGTCAAAGCCACCTACACAGCCGTATCAGCGAAAGCGGGAATTGTTG
>JAJRZO010000474.1 GCA_024275215.1 Candidatus Zixiibacteriota bacterium
AAATATTCACCTTCACCGCCCGACTCGATTGTGAACGGACCAGGAGTGCTGTCCGTGAGATTTACCAGATCAGGATTGTCCACGCTGACAACCCTGCAATAGACACTGTCGACATCTGCTGCAAATCTGTTGGTAACTGCGATATTGATTCCTATTTGCTGACCGATTGAGTATGTCGAATTGAGTTGATCGTAGGTAAGGCTGAGTCCCGCATCTGATATCGTAGTAATGCGCGATGTCTCGAGAGCAACATCAATCGGCCCGTCATTACCGGAGGAATACTGACATCCCTCGACCGGAACAGCGAATCTCAGAGTCGTTCCGACTTCGGCATTTTGTGAAATATCCCCGACTGCGAACAATACCGGCGCTGGATTCCGTATTTCGATATCAAGCCCATCAACAGTCCATGAGTTATCCGAGTTGATGAAATACCCGACGAGCGAGTCAGTGATTTGCCATGTGCTGTCGCCGTTGCTGTCAATCCATAGTGCAAGAGCTGACACGCTTTCATCCGGCGCAGAGCCGGGATTTTGCAAAGTGATTGTAGACAGATTATCGACCTGATCGCCATTGACAGCAGGAATGAATGAGAGAAGAACAACCGACTGCTGACCGGGAGACACACTCTGTTCGGATGTCTGAAGGAGCTTATACTGGGCAGCAACCGAACCGTCAATCACCGTAGCGCCGCCCGGCATCAGCGGAAGATCACCGTTGATATTAACAGTTTCATCGAACACAAAATCAGCGCTGCTTTCAACTCCGACAATAAGAGTGTCCGAGTCAATTGTCAGGAGTGGTATATCTGCGACTACAAAGAAATGCGAAATGGATTGCGGCTTCAGGTCTACACCTAATCCTGAGAGTTTTATCTGACCATCGGAAAAATACCCGGAGGCGATAACAGGATCACCATCAAGAACCCTGTTGCTGTCAGCATCGTAGTAAAGAGACAACTGCCCGATTTCAGAATCAGCGAAGGACATTGTTGAAACCGTACTGGAATAGTCGCTCAATCTCAATGCCTCAAATGAATGGACTCTGTCAGGATAACCGTTGTACAAAGCAAACATCAATAGTGTGTTCTCTCTTGTTCCGGGGTACAGATACGCTGAATTGATCGGCACTGATACTACAGTCACCTGATCGGACGGCAGTATCATAAAGGACTCAGGGTTCTCCACCGCTCGATCATCCGGTCCTGTAGTTCCCGACCCGAATTCAATGCCACCTTCAGGAATCTGCGGAAGCAGAGTACCGCCCTGCACTGTGCTCGTACCGACACTGACGGTAACAACAATCCTCGCGCCTGTGCCGGGTATTGCCCTGGATATATCCTCATTTTGCCAATATGCGCCGCTGACTTCGAGTTGAGCAATGAAATCATCGCCATCATCATAGCCGTTGCCGTCATTGTCCATCCACAGTTTCACATTCGTAATAGTGTGTGTCACATCACTTGAACTTGCATTGCCCATTCTGAATAATCTGAGGACAGCATCATCATAACCATCACCCGGAATTTCAACATCGAGAACAGGCTGATCCGTCTGGCCTCCGTACAGCGTAGCACCATCAATTACATGAACCGTTATACTCGAAGACGGAAACGCATTGACAGTGAACACCTGAGAATTCATGAGAGGAAAACTGCCGGAGACACTATATCCCTCCGGAATCACGATGTCACTTGCCTCTGCGATAGCAAATCCGATACTGTTTCCATTCTTCGTATTGTCGTTATCCAGATCCGCCCGAATGAACAGACCGACAGAACCACCGCCAGCATCAATACTGATCCCACCGAGATCAAACACCGCATAGCCATCAGAGACATTAGTGGAAGCAAGCTCAACATCTGTCGCACCGATCTCAGAGTAATCCTCGTCATTGTTGAGCCACAATGACACCGATTTAATCTGACTATCAAGTTCATCCTGAGTGGCGCCATCGGGGTCGTTTGCGACAAGTTGTAGTTTCAGGCTGCTTATATTAACAGCTTCCGAGAGAGTATTCGTGATTTCCACAGCCAGCATCGGGCCAGATTCCATGCCGGGTACAAGTTCATGCGCTTGCAGTTCGACTACTTTCGCACTAAGAATTTCCGATGACAGGATCACAATAGTATCTAAAGGATCGATTTGCGAATCAATGGGACCGTCGTTATCAGATACCACTTCAATCGCCTTGACGGGCACACCAAATGCCATCGATGCGCCATTTGCCGGAAGGCTGGTCAGTCGGGCGGCAATGTGGAATTGTTCAAACTGATTCTGAAGCGGCGCAGTAATTCCACTGATCGTCCAGAGGCCGCCCGTAAATTTCATTCCGCCTATCGCAATCTCAGACTGCGCACCACTCCAGACATTGTCTCCGTTATCGCGGAACAGCACGAGAGAATCGATGTCAGCCACGCCTGCATTACCGTGGTTCTCAAGCGACAATATCTGCAATATATCCTGCGCATAGCCGTTTCGCGGAATGTCGATCGTCATGACATGGACAAGATTCTCAGCCGGTGTTGTTGTCTGGCTGCCAATTGATGTCAGGACCAACTGATCTGCAATGAGTCCATCTATAATGCAGTATCCGAGAGAATTCAAAGTGTCAGGACCGGCCACATCAATCCCATTCGCGAGAAATATATCTGTCGATGGATTAAGAAACGCATCCACTGAATCAGAGTCGTGCGGGTACACAGATGTTCTCATGGACACGAAGAATGTACTTTCCGAACCGGGTCCAAGAGTAAGTGGCTGGATGGGAAATGTTATGACATTAGAGCGCACTTCCTGTCCGGCCAGTTCCGTATCTGATCGTTCGAGTATTCCGTCCCCGTTGGCATCCAGGTACAGATGCACTGAATCTACATTGGAGAGAAGTTGGGAATTAGTGCCTTCACCATGAAACGCAAGTCTCGCGGTTATGCTCTCGAGTTGGTTAGGGCTGTCGAAAGCGTTAGAGATGCTGAATGCGAGCAGAGGCGACAAATCTTTACCCGGCCGTGAATATATATTACCAATCGGAACTTCACTCACCGAGGGAACTTCGACAAGAATAAGTTGTGTCGTGTCACTAATGCTGTCAATGCTGCTCGTAGCCACAATCTGACCGACCCCTCTTGCACTCGCCGTAAAATTCCCCAGGGAGTCGATGGTTCCGATTCCTCCGAGAACTTCCCAAGTCAGATTGCCTGTGTATGCGGGTTGATAAAGCTCATCGAACCCGTTTGCGGTAAATGATTTTGTGTCGCTCACCATCAGAGATGCCGTGTCAGGTGAAACGACCAGCAGACTCAGACTGGCAGGCTGCACAACAACTGCGGTGTTGGTGTCAGCAATACCATCGACATTATTCACAACAGCGATCCTTCCGACTCCGGCTGTTGTCGCGGTGAATTCCCCTGAGTTGTCAATATCACCTATATCACCGATCACCGACCAGTTGAGCACTCCAATATCGGCAGGATTCATGTTCTCGTCATATCCCGTAACGGTGAAAGTTACATTGCCTCCTACAGCGACCTGGACTGAATCAGGCGAAATCTCGATTGAGTTCAGATTGCCGGCCGTCACGGTGATTGCATTCGTAGTATCAGTTATTCCCGATCCGGTGCAAACGACATATCCAACACCGGTTTGCGCTGGTGTTAGCAGACCTGAACTCGAAATCGTACCAATATTCCCGAGAACACTCCATTGCAGTACAGCCGCCTGACCTGTCTGGTTGCCATCGGCATCGTAGGACAAGCACGAAAATTGGAGACTGCTGTCGGATGTAATGGTTGCCGTATCCGGCGAAATGACACAATAAGCAGGCGCTCCCGATATGCAGGTGATAACTCCGGTAGTATCAGTGAGTTCATTGGTAAGCGCCGCCAACACCCTGCTATTACCGGGCGCTGTCAAAGTCAGCTCTGCGCTTGTGCTCGGTCCGGGGGAGATATAGCCTATAGAATCCGGACCAATCAATAACCATTCAACTGAGATGTCGCCGATCAGGTTGTCGCCTGAATCATACGCCCTGCAATAGAATAATATGCCATCGTCATCCGTAGTAAATGTCGTATCAGGATAAGATTCGTTAACCTGTTGAGCCTTACTGTCAATGCTCTCGATACGGATATAGCTGATTGAGCCGCTGGTAATAACCGTTATCTCGCTCGAATCTCTGAGCGATCCCACCTCAGCTTTGACATAGTATGTCGGCGGCGACGGATTATTCCCCGCAGTATACAGCCCGCCGCTTGCAATCGAACCCGATGGATCGGTTGTGCTCCATGTCGCACTCGAAGTTTCTTCGGTTACGAGATTTGAGTCGGAGTCGTATGAGAAAACACTGAACTGGAATGATGAATCTTCAATCACAACATTCGAGGATGGCTGGACATCAACATATACTTTCGAGCCGGGAATAACTGTTATCGTGTCGGTAACATCAGAAAAACCGTAATCACTCGTCGCCTTAATAAAACCGTTTCCCGCCCTGATAGCGGTGAAAAGCCCCGTAGCATTGATGCTGCCGATCCCATCACCCAGAACATTCCAGTTAAGAGTCCCGACATCTGAGACAGTATTCCCATCTGAGTCAAAACCGGTCACAAAGAAGTGCTTTGTAGAATCAGCCGAAATCGTATCCCTGTCAGGTGTGACTTCCAGAGACGCCAAAGCTCCCGCCACAACTTCCAGATACGCTGAAGAATCGATCACTCCAAGGTCAGAAGTCGCAACAACCTGTCCGGTGCCTGTAGTGACGGCATCGAAAATTCCACTTGCGTCGACAGTACCGATCGCACTGGTCAGGCTCCAACTGATATTTCCCGGGTCAATTTCGTTGTCACCGCTGTCATAGCCCGTCACGGTAAATGTCACTGTCGAATCTGCAGAAACAACAACTGAGTCAGGTGAAACAACAATATAACTCAATGGATCAGGTGTGACAGTTATTTCGACCAACTCAGAATCCGCGAGCAGACCATCACCTGCGATAAAACGAACAGTATATGAACCCGCCTGAGTATAACCGGGATTGAAATCAAATATACCGGTACCATCACCATTGTCCACAAATGTAGCATTGACCGGAATATCTTCCGCTGTCAGACTCGGTATAGTGCTGTCCGGATCAAGGGCAGTGACGAGGAATGTCAAATTCTGTCCTTCTTCAACTGATTGAGGTCCTATAGGAGTAATGATCGGTGGCAGATTGATACCGCCAATAGATTCCAGCGCACCCATGTCAGGGGCAGAACCATTGTATGAATAGCCAAGATCGAGACCGACATCGATACAGGGAGAGTTGCCCTGAAGATTGAAGTTTCCCACTGTTGCATTCACGAAGAGCGGGTCTTCGGAGATGCCCCCTGCGGAGTCGCTTACCCCCCCGGTATAATTGCCACTGGCATTGTCCCAGACATCGTTGTATCCACAGACATTACTTGGAAGACCACTTATACCAACATCACATGATATAATGATATTGTTAAAGATTCGTGAACTGCTTGCAGGAAATGCGATGTAGATTCCGTTTGTGGCGCAGTCCACAACGGTATTGCCATAATAACGGTTATCACTGGAACTCCAGGAGTTCTCAAAACCAGACTCACCACAAAGAATAACTATATTTCTCAGCAGTAGATTGTTATCGCCCCTGACATCGATACCATCCGCACTGACATCTCGTACTAAGCAATTGGTGACAGTGTTTCCGTCGCCTGCAATTTGAATCCCATCACCTGTGAAATTGATCACTCTCAAACCATCAATAATGATATTATCACAATTGACGAGGAACAGATCATCGCCACTTGTCGCACTTCCATCAATTATGGCATCACGAGATACAACAGCCTGGTAGATGATCGGCAACACATCAGTTCCTGAGATCGAGAGGCTGACCGGATCAGTAACGACATAAGTTCCTGACAGGATGTTCACCGTATCACCCGGAATCAGTTCGCCGATTTTATCACCATTGTCGATGGTTGCCCATGCCGAGTCCGGACTTGTTCCGCTATAGCTGTCATTTCCCGAAGTGCTTACATAAAATGATTGTGGACCTCTGGGAGTTGATTCTTCAGCTCCCATGTCTGGAGCGATGCCGTTGTATGGGTAACCAAGATCGAGACCGGCATCGATACAGGGCGAACCTGTGTCGAGTTGGAAGTTTCCACCTGCCGGGTCGATAAACAACGGATCTTCGGAAATTCCACCCGCAGAATCAGAAGCTCCTCCATTGTAGTCGTTCTTCGTGTTGAACCAAACATCGTTGTAGGCGCACAAGTTGTCGCTCTGTCCAACGATACCCTTGTCGTTTTGAACAACGATATTGTTGAAAACACGAGAATCTATATCATCGAGCTTAAATCCATTCTTGCCGGACCAGTAGATCGTATTGCCATAATACAAGTTTCTTTGATTGCCTGCGAGATTATGGATTCCGTCATCGTTGGCATACGCAATAATGTTCCTGAGCAGAATGTTATCGCTGCTGCCGACGCTGACACCATCCCTACCGACATTATGGATATAGCAATAGGTTATTCTACAGAAATCACTCGTTATTTCGACTGCTCTGTCTGTAGTATTAGTCAATTCGAGTCCTTCAATCCAGATGTAAGAGGCTTTGAGAATCAGAAGTTTTGGATCATCGCCCCCGCCATCAAGGATCGGGCGAGTCTCGCCATAACCACGATACACAATCGGCTGCCCGTCAATTCCACCTATGTCGAGATTGACATCGTTAATAATAGCATACACCCCGGACATGACATTCACAGTATCTCCGGGAACAAGCACACCGGTCACACAACCATTGTCTATCGATTCCCATGCGGAAAGAGGAGTAAAACCATCGTCGGCATCATTGCCTGTCGGGGAGACATAGTAGGTGACACAGAAACCCTGTGGCACAGCCCAAACCATGATAGCTATGAATAGTAGAATAATGACCGATGTATGTCGCAAGTTGCCCTCACCTTTGCAGTATCAATATGACTGACTCCAGTGTGAGAAAGGCGCTCCAATGCCTCTTGAAAGTATCGACTTTTTTGAATTTTTTCTTAACTGTCTGGAAACGATTCGCTAACGCTTAACCAAATGTTATTGAATCAAATAGACTGATTAGAAAGTGTTATGGAAATGCCTGCTATGTTATGCCGAGTTCCTGCAAGTCGTTGTGTTCCACATCGGAACATCGATGATGATATCCGTGCAAAAAAACGGGAGCCGCTTTCACGACTCCCGTATTCTTATCCCGCAATCAAGTGCATCCAACTAACAATCCGGTATCTGATCTCCATCCGGATCGCAGGGCGCCGGACCCTGAGAGAAGATGTATGTAATCAAATACACGACATCATCAATATCGATTTCAGTTGAGCAATCAGCATCGGCTGACTCAAGCGGATCAGGTGCGGTGCCGCCGGCAAAGATATACTGAATCAAATACACTACATCATCGATATCAACTTCCTGACTGCCATCTGCATCACCACAAATATACGGCGGAATGATCGGGTCAGTCACTTCCATAATCACAGTGACATTGTCGCCATGGAAGACCTGATCCAGAACGACAATCTGGAATTCAAAAACACCATTGGTATCAGGGGTGCCAGAAAGCAATCCGTCTGCGGTGAAGGTCATACCTGTAGGCAGTTCACCGGTGTTTTTCGACCACATATACGGAGGTTGCCCGCCCACAGCCCAGAACTGGTATGAGTATGGCTGAGTCGAGTGCGCGTCGGGCATGTCCAGACAACATTCGAGGAATGGTCCGGGATCAGTCTCGCAGGCATCACCAATACCGTCACCGTCTTTGTCATACTGATAAGGATTCGTAATGCTGGGACAGTTGTCACAGGCATCGCCGACATTATCAGTGTCATTATCTTCCTGACCGGGATCATAAGCATAAGGACAATCATCGTCTTCGTTAAGCAGACCATCATTGTCGATATCAGGATCGCAGACATCGCCGAGGCTGTCACCATCGACATTCGCCTGATCCATGTTGAATATAGCCGGGCAATTGTCGGTAGGACAAATGTCATTCGGATTTCCCGGATCACCATAGCCATCACCGTCTGTATCAGTACACGAATAGCCTTGTTTCAGAACAACATGAATATCTATAGTGGCATTTCCGAGCCATTCAACCGAAACGCTGAGACTAAGAGGCGTAACCACACGTGATCCCGAAAGCTCAATCGCATCCCTTATTGCATCCTCTGAGCTTCCGTGATTCACACTCTCGCCACCATCATAAAACAGGGTCGGAATTACCTGCAGATTGTAATGATCTGATGCCCAGAAATCTGCATAAGTGTTAACATCTGTTACAGATGTGATGAAGTTTAGCGGATAGTCATGAGAATCATAGACATTGCGCAGCCGCCTGGCCGCGTCGGGGCAGGTTGGTCACCATGTGGTGGAAGCATCATCGATCATGACTGAATGTGTGAATCCTGCGGGAAGGATATTGTAGCCGGTTGTTCCCGGAGTTGCTGATGCGCTGGCATCTACTTCGTACACGGTGAACGGGCCTTCCGAAGGTCCCGGATACGAATAGCCTTGATATCCGTTCGGATTATAGACTGCCGCGGTCACTATGGTATTATCTTCCTGAAGATCACCAAATGTGCCACCATGACCATCATTGTGATCGTTCCCATTCCAGTTAAGATCCCAGGTCAGGGAGTCCGTTTCATTCAGGGTAAAACCAGTTTCCAGTGCGAACGAAAGCATCGCATTGTGAAATGGGACATTATCGTTGTCATTCCAGCGTGACTCAATCTCCGCTACAAATACACGGATAGTTCCTGTATATGTATCCAGGGCTTCCGATTGCAGAGGCGGGGTTTCAATATTCCTTTCCGCATTTGCGCGTTCGTACTTGCAAACCTCCTCAGCCATAGCTGTGCCAAGGAAAATCGACAAGATTACCGTCGCCAGCAAAGTAACATGCTTCATGGGTACTCCTCACAGTTGTATCTGGTTGCCTGCTTCAATTATCGGAAATAGCATTATTCTCCGCAAGGCGTCAGCTTCTGTATTCACCAAACAAGAGTGAATTGGTGTGTATAGAATTATTATGATCAGAAACCTCAGGTAGTCAAGACTTATCTGGGAACTCTGAATGGAACTCGACTCATCAAGTCTGTTGCCTTGAAAGCACTCGTGTTGAAAATCCTTGCAGGTCGAAGTCCCGCGCTTTTGACAATCCCGCGAAACGAGAAAGCACTTGCGGCATTCCGCTCATTGGACAACTCTGACGAGTACGCCTTCAGACCT
>JAJRZO010000475.1 GCA_024275215.1 Candidatus Zixiibacteriota bacterium
GTTTCAGAAGGATGGCAAAGCCGCGCAATTATGTAAGCCGCCGTAAGTGACTAATGCGCCTGTGATTACAGATGCGCGTGGCAGTCCCTGACTTTCCAAATAATAGTTGACACTACACCGACGATTCTATAGATTGGCCGCTACCTGTTGAGCGGGGAAAGGAAATCGCGTGTTTGAAACATATTTTCCGATTGTTTTTCTGTTGCTCGTGTCTATCGCCGCAGGCGGGGGGCTTTATCTTTTATCGAAGTTCCTCGGAAGAAAAAGCCCTGAATCCAAGTATATGGATACTCCGTATGAGTGCGGAGTCGAACCTGTCGGCGACACAAGAGAACGCTTCCCCGTCAAGTTCTATTTGATTGCGATTCTATTTATTGTTTTCGATATCGAGGTTGTTTTCATGTACCCCTGGGCGGTAGTCTATGACAGGCTGGCGCTTTTCGGATTCATAGAGATGTTGGTATTTATCGGTATTCTCCTGATCGGATATGTGTACATCCTTCGCAGCGGAGCTTTGAAGTGGGATTAGAAGAAAAAGTGCCGGATGGCGTTCTGCTGACGAGCGTTGACAAGATGGTCAACTGGGCGAGAAAGTCATCGCTCTGGCCGCTTGGATTCGGGCTGGCATGCTGCGCGATCGAGATGATGTCAGCCTTTGGGCCGAGATTCGATCTGGCGCGATTCGGGATGGAAGTTATGAGACCATCGCCGCGACAGGCGGATTTGATGATTGTTTCCGGCAGAGTTTCGAATAAGATGGCTCCGGTGTTGATCCGTCTTTACGAGCAGATGCCATCGCCGAAATGGGTGATCGCGATGGGTGCTTGCGCATCGACCGGCGGTGTTTTCAATAACTATGCTATTCTACAAGGTGTAGATAAGATTCTGCCTGTGGATGTCTATGTCCCCGGCTGTCCTCCGAGGCCGGAGCAGTTGATCGATGGTATTGTGAAGTTGCAGGAAAAGATCAAGAAGGAATCGGTCAAGCAATAATCATAGGATTGATATAGTTCGAAGTTACGGATTCGCAAAAAAACGAAATGCTCGAAATACACGAAAAGATAGAAGCAGCTCTGAAGGAGCAGTTCTCGGACAGTATTCTGAATGTGTCACACTTCAGGGATGAACTGACATTTCTGGTATCTAAGGAAGCACTGGTTTCAATCGTAACATTTCTGAAGGACGCTCCGGAATTTACGTATAATTTCCTCACTGATTTGACCGCGACCGACTGGCCTGATGATGAAAAGCGTCATGAAGTCGTCTATCTGCTCTATTCATTTAATTCGCACAGTTATGTTCGCATCAAAGTTCGCCTGAGTGAAGGGGAAAAGGTAGCATCGCTGACTGGAATCTGGGATGTGGCAAACTGGTTTGAGCGTGAAGTCTTCGATTTGTTCGGAGTAGAGTTTGAAGGTCACCCGGATATGACAAGGATTCTTACTCCTGAAGGATTTGAAGGTCATCCGCTGCGCAAAGATTTTCCGTTGACATACGAGATGCCCCAGTTCTCGTACAATCAGGATGAGCCTCCGGAGGTGCTGAAGTAGTGGCTGCGCAGACGATGACAATCAACATGGGGCCGCAGCATCCGGCGACTCATGGCGTTCTGCGAATCATGCTGGAACTTGAGGGGGAAACAGTTCTCAGTGCCTATCCGATTATAGGGTATCTTCACACTGGTATAGAAAAGACTGCCGAATCCAAACTTTACAGCAAAGCGATTCCACTGACTGACCGAATGGATTATTTGGCACCGATGTCGAATAATCTCGGCTATTGCCTTGCAGTCGAAAAGCTGCTCGGAATCGAAATTCCTGAAAAGGCTCAGTGGGCGAGGGTTTGCCTCGCGGAATTGACAAGGTTGAATTCCCATCTTGTCTGGATCGGAACTCACGCGCTCGATATCGGAGCAATGAGTATGTTACTCTATGCTTTCCGTGAGCGTGAGAAAGTTCTCGGTATTTATGAGTTGGTATCGGGTCAGAGAATGATGTCAACGTATTTACGTATCGGCGGACTTGCGAAGGATCTTCCACCGGATTTCAATGAAAAAGTTACGGAAATTCTCGAGCTCTTCCCTTCGCGGATTGATGAATATGAGGATTTGCTGACGAACAATCCGATCTGGCGCAACAGAACGATCGGCGTCGCGAAAATAACTCCTGAGGAGGCAATCAAATCCGGCTTCACGGGACCGCTTCTCAGAGCATGCGGAATCAAACATGATCTCAGGAAGACAAATCCGTATTCATCATACGAAAGATTCGATTTTGAAATACCGACCGATGACGGTTGCGATGTGTACGCACGGTATTTGGTGAAACTTGTCGAAATGCGACAAAGTCTGCGAATAATCAGGCAGGCGCTTGACGGAATGCCTGAAGGGGCATACAAAGCCGATGCGCCCGGAATAGTATTGCCACCGAAAGAGAGAGTCCTTTCTGAAATGGAAGCGTTGATATTCCATTTCAAGATCATTACTGAAGGTTTCCATCCACCGGTCGGCGAAGTCTATCAGGGAATCGAGTCACCCAAGGGTGAACTTGGCTTCTATATTGTATCTGACGGCGGGACATATCCATATCGTATGCGGGTCAGACCGCCATCTTTTGTGCATACGTCTGCGCTCAGCAAACTGTGCAGGGGCGGACTCGTGGCTGATGTGATTGCTGCGATTGGTTCAATAGATATTGTTCTCGGCGAGGTTGACCGATGATTCTGACCGAGCAGACAGTCGAGAAGATCAGAGCGACGATTCCGAAATATCCGGAACGGTTGTCATGTATTTTGCCTGCTCTCACTTTGGCGTATGGACAGGTCGGACATCTCAATGAAAATGTCTATCGAGAGATCGCCGAGATTCTTGATCTTGATACTGTACGCGTTGCCGAAGCGGCGTCGTTCTATACCATGTTCCCGAAAAAGCCGGTAGGGAAATACTTTATACAGGTCTGCCACAACATTGCATGCTCACTACTTGGCGCAGAATCGCTGATTGAATACTTGTTAAAGAAGCTCGATGTCAAACTCGGCGAGATTACTGAGGATGGTTTGTTCACCGTTGTTACAGTCGAATGCCTTGGCTCATGTACAACGGCTCCGATGATGCAGATCAATGACAAGTTCTACGAGAATCTGACCCACGAGAGGGTAGATCAGATTATCGAAGAACTCAGGAAGCAGGGTTAATGTGATGGAACAGAAAGTACTGTTCAAGAACATTGATAATCCTGAGCAATACAAGATAGATACGTATCTGTCGACTGGCGGTTACAA
>JAJRZO010000476.1 GCA_024275215.1 Candidatus Zixiibacteriota bacterium
ACCGAAAATCCACTGATCGAAAAACCAGTCCATCGGTTCGCCGATATGTTTCTCGACGACTCTCTGAAAGTCTGAAGTCGTAGCGGCTTTCCCGCGATATGTCCTGGCAAAGTCCTTCATCATGGCAATGAATCTGTCATCATGACCAGTCTGCCAGTCTTTCATAAGGCAGCGCAGCATGTGCATTACATAACCGCCTTTGGAATAGATTAAGGTACTGTAATCCTGGGATTTCGACGATGACAGTCTGTATCCGAGCCATATTGGACCGGCTTTGATTCCCTCGCTCCATCCGCCTCTGCTGGTCCTGCCTTTTTGGATTGCATCTCTTCGCCATTCATCGAGAATACTGAAATATTTCTTGTAGCTCTTTGTCTTTTCCTGAACATACCACGCACCTGAGAACTCGGAGAAAGCCTCTGAGATCCACTGATCATGGTAGCTCTCCCATCGAACCAGATGTCCCCACCATTGATGAGCTACCTCGTGCGCCCGAAACTGCGCATCCCATATCTGTTCCTCAGACTGAAATGTTCCCCATGGCAGATAAATCAATCCTGGCATGCCCTGCCCATGACTCGACGGGATCTCGGTTACTTGGATCACATCGTATGGAATATCTCCATATACCCGCGTAAAGAATTTCAGCGCATTAACCACATCCTTACCTACTCGTTTTTTCATGTTCGGACCAAGCAGATTACCGGTATGTGTTCGCCCTCGATAGACTTTGACAATTGGAGCAGCAGAATCCCTGATTGTCAACGTGTCGAAAAGTCCATAGTTAAACGAGCTGTAAGTTTCAGGAAATTCCGTTATCCATCGTGTGTAACTCGTATCATAAGCGATTGAATCGGCGACCTTGTCACCCACCGAGATTAAAGTAAGTCTTCGCGGGCATCTGAAAGAGACATCGAATCGCGATGGAGCCAACACTTCGACAATCGGATACCAGTATATCTGATTTGCTATGAAAAAATCACCTGTCGGGCTTTTCGATATGATATTGTCGGAATGATAGTAGAATTGAAGTTCTGATGTATCCCCCCTGACAAGCGGCTCACCGAAATAAACTGTAAAACCCGGCTCTTCTTCGAGTTTCGAGACAAAAAGCCTGACGCCATTCTTATCAAACACAGAATCGATATCAGTCTTATCGAATACCAGGCTGTACAATGACCGGAGAGAATCCAGTATTGGAACAAATTCGAGCTTGGCACAGCACTTAAGATGCGAGCTTTCTGTGATCTCAGCATCGATCGAGTATTTAAGCGGATCAATTTGTCTGACGACATCCCTGTGTCGCCATGACAATCCATTCCTGTAATGGTCGATCGGGAAACATGACATTATGATCTCGGCAAATTCCTTGCGACGTATAGAGGTGCGCTTGTACAGCCTGAATGATTCCGTGGTGAGACTGCTGAATTCTACATACAGACGTTTTTTCTTATTGGTCGCGATTTCGATCCAGACATAATCGCCTTTATTGCCTGCGATTTCAGCGGCAATTTGCGCTGGTATGTTCCAGTCTGTTTTCCTGAAAAACTTGTGAGTACCTTTTGCGAATTTCCTGAGTTCGCCAGTCAGAACAGCCTGTTTTCCCTGTGCAGTGTCTATTATGGATTCAATCCACGATGGCGATGCAAAGATATGAAGCTTCCGGAATCCGACATCGACCGAATCAGTCTTCAGGTACTTGTCAAGCGAGAAACGTTCGATTTCTGTCGGCGGCGAAATGTGAACCCTGCCGGAACCGGAGAAAACAAGATTGTAGAATTGTCCAGCCACCGGGGGCAGTATATATAATGTCCCTTCGGTCAACTGAAATTCAGCCCTGTCACAGTTGAATCGGAAGTTCGCGATTTCTGTTTCGATACTCTGATTATAATCGGGATCAGCAACCGAATCGTAAACTGCCGAATACCAACTGTAAGAGTATCCCTGAGTTGTTCCGGAGAAGAATAACAATGACACAAGAAAGAGAATCGAAATGGGTCGCATTCAACATGCTCTCAATCGGCACGAATGCACCGTTACTTTCCTTTGAGTTTCTCGCGCTCCCTGTTGTCAATGTATTCCTCGAATGTAACAACATCGTATGCTTTGGAAGTCATGTATGAGAGATAATCGAGGAATTTCATCGGTGGGATTTTCCCCGGCTGCCCGCCTATAATCCTGTTCCGGCGACCCTCAATAAAGAGCGTTGTCGGATAGCCTGCGAGAAAGAATACTTTTCTCAAGTGCGATTCGGTAAAAGGCATTCCCTGATAGTGGACAGTATCATTCCGGGCTGTCTGAACCTTGATCGCGATAAAATCCTTGTTAACTGCCTCGGCAATCTGAGGAATCTTGAACAGAGAATCCATCCAGATACACGGCCTGCAGTCAGTTGTATCAAAATACAATACGCCGTATTTCGATGAGCCAACGAGTTTTCGCATCCCCTCGTCGTAATCGTACCAGTGGATCAGTTGCCGACCGGTCGATTCCTGAACCTGCTGTACCTGTTTCTCTGCTGCTGAAGAATTCTTTTGTTTCGACTGATCAGGCTTACCACTGCACGACAATGCTGCAAGAGCAATGACGATCAGCATATATAAGGGAAAACGATTCACTTCTTGATCAATCCGGCGACCGCCGGAACCTAACCGATTCCTCAGCCAAACGATGAGCAACTTCCTCCCGAACTCCTCAGAGACCCGGAGGAGAATGCAGACAGTTTCCGTTCGACATCAGGTGAACTGCATTCAGGACATCGGACACTATAAGCGCTTGTCGAAAAAACAAGCTCCTCGAATTCATGTCCGCACCTGTTGCATTTGAATTCAAACATTGGCATAACTATCTACCTCTCAGCAAATATACAAAACAAATGAATCTTTCAAAGTTTATTCTTTATTTGACTGATTCCGCTTCTTTCCCGGTAATATGCCGAACCCGATAAGGGCGCCAATCACCGCCCCGTAACCTGTGGAAATATATGGATTTGAGGAGATAGGGCATGTGCCGGACTGGCAGCCGACCAGAGCGTAATACAGATAGCCAAGTGCCCCAAGTAAAACCACCACTCCAAGTTTGAAAATCAGAGAATTCGACATCCGGCCTCCTTCGCCTATCTGCTTAACAATAAGATCGGCAAACGGTTCAAACGATTCAGAAAAAGTGCATTTGTTAACTGCACATTTACAGTGTATTGACATTTATAATAAGCATCTGATGTGAGCGTAGATGACGTAGTATTTCTGGTTAACTATGTCTTTGGTGGCTGGCCATCTCCTCCGTCCTGTCAGGAATGGGTCAACAATAACGGAATACCCGATTGCGAACAATAGATTCAATATCTGCCAATTAAAACGCCGCCTGAAATACCCTCAGGCGGCGTTCGTGCAGGTCTATTGTGATGAGTGTAGTCTGTCTTAGCCATTACTATTAAGACACTTCAAAGGTAATTTCTTTTTTAGTGTGTAAACCGGCAGAGGGTGATGCCCGTCAGGAATACTTTTCTGACGGCGCACAGAAACGGCATACAACGGTACTCAAGGATTCCTGACGGTGTACAAAATCATGAGGATACACCAATTTACACATTTATACGGACATTATCACTTCAAACCAAAGATCAGTTTTTTCCCGCAATGCAATTCTTTGAAGTTGACTGCCAAAGTTACCAGAATCTTTCGATATGAAATTGTCCCGCTTCCTTAAATGTCTGCTCAGTATACCCACTTTCAACCATAATTTCTGCCATCGTTTCGCACATGGCCGGACTGCCTGATGCGAAGACATGCGTATTTTCAGGCGTCGGCTCGAATCCCCATATTTCGGCGATCATACCACTCTGCCATATTTCCTGGACATATCCCGAATGCCCGCTCCATGGAACGGGTTCATCATCGGGTCTGCTGATAGTATTGATGTAAGTGAAATTCTCACAAATCCTGCCCAGCGCATCAAGCTCCGATCTGTAGCCAAGTTCAGATGAGTGCCGCGCGCCCTGTATCAGCGCAAACTTACGTTTGCTGTCCGGATCGAGATGCGAGCGTATGATTCCCATACATGGAGAAAGCCCTGTGCCGGTCGCCACGAGAACGATATTAGCATCTTCCGGCACTTTCTGAAGTGTGAAAAAGCCGGAGAAGTTTTTTGATAGCAAGAGCTTGTCGCCGACATTGAGGGCAAACAATCTCGGCGACAGCGCGCCTTCCGGTACGAGCGCAATGTAGAATTCCACATAGTCGAGCTTTGATGCAACCGAGGCAATCGAATAGGATCTTTGGAGAAGCGCTTCGTCGGTGGGTGGCTGTGGTTCAGGTTCGGCGATATCGCATCTTGGCGCGGATGAAGGAAGCCCAATCATCGCATACTGTCCGGCATGAAAAGGGACCAATTCCCATCCGACAGGAGCGACCTGCAGGATCATCAAACCGGGAGCAACATTGATCTTCTGAAGGACAGTGGCGTTTAGTTCAGGTAATTTCATATTCAATTACAATCTCCAGTAGTTGAGTCCCTGCAGGTCAAGCGGCCTGTCCGCTTGACGATCAGAAAAAACATCAAGTTGGCAGCCGTTTGACCTGAAACTCCAGTCTTCAATTCGTTCTGTAAATTGAGTTCCATGAGAGAATCTTACGCAAGTTTGTCGTCAATCTCAAGGCAAAACGCGCTTTACATGAAATTCGATTTTCCAGGGAACCATTGTCCCAAACGAAAGTTAGAGCTATTTGGACACAAAAGGCTTGATTTCTGCCGAAAATGAAATAGATTAGACCGAAATTTTTCGGGAGTTATTTGTGAAGGCGAAAATTCATCCTAAGTACCAGAAAACCGTTGTGACGTGCGCATGCGGTAACACTTTCGAGACACGTTCGACAATGAAGGAAATCAAAGTCGAAATATGTTCGGCCTGTCATCCGTTCTTCACCGGCAAGCAGAAGCTGGTGGATACGGCAGGACGAGTGGAACGTTACCTGCGCAAGTACAATCTGGCCGACAAGGACAAGAAGTCTGAGGCAGAAAAAGAGTCTTAGAAAACTTTTTTCAGGCGGCGTGTCTCTATGTTTGTGGGGAGCCGCCTTTTTCTTTTTGGACTTTTTTGACTCGAACATCTACACCAAAGGACTGGAATGCCGGATCTGAGTGTTGGAGGGCAGGCGGTAATCGAGGGCGTTATGATGCGTTCGACCGATCGTATTTCGACCGCTGTCAGACGAAGCGACGGTACCATTGAGGTCAGGAATGATGACTTCATCCCGATCTCGAAACGGAACAAGTTTCTCGGATTGCCGATTGTACGGGGGGCTATTTCATTTATCGAAATGCTCGCCATTGGCATCAAATCCCTGAATTTCTCTGCTGAAGTTGCTGCGATGGATATCGATGTCCAGGATGGGAAAACATCCGATGACAGCAAGCCATCGAGTTCGATGAGTATAATGCTCATCCTGACTGTAGTAGCTGCGTTGGCAATCGGCATCGGTGTGTTTTTCTTTCTCCCGCTCTGGTTTTCATCATTGTTGCATATTAAGAAAGATGCTCTGTCATTCAATCTTGTTGCAGGTTCTATTCGGGTATTGATGTTCCTTGCATATATCTGGGGAATTTCTTTCTTCAAGGATTTCAAGCGGGTTTTCCAGTATCACGGCGCCGAGCACAAATCTATCTGGGCGTATGAAAGCGGCAAGGATCTCACACCCGACCTTGCGCAGAAATTCACGACTCGACATCCGAGATGCGGCACCAGTTTTGTGCTGATCGTAGCGATACTCGCAATAATCGTCTACAGCATTTCTGATACGATCTTTGCGATTATTACAGGCGCTCCTCCAACTCTGTTGACACGTTTTCTTGTTCACTTCAGCCTTCTGCCACTTGTGGCAGGTACATCGTACGAGTTACTGAAATTGTCAGGAAGGACGAGAGAAAGCAAAGTGACGAAGTTTTTTATTGCTCCAGGTCTCTGGTTGCAGGCATTGACGACGAGAGAGCCAACGCTCGATCAGCTCGAAGTTGCTATCGCCGCGCTCAAGAATGCGTTAAGAATGGAAGAATCCACTGCACAGATTGCGGTCGAAGACTGATGGCACTTGTCGAGGTTGTCGAAAAGCTCGAAAAGAAGCTTGCGGAACTTGCCGAAAAGCTCTCATCCCCCGAAGTCATCAATGATCTCAAAGCGCTCCGCGAAATCTCAAAACAACACCGCGATCTCTCTGAGATAGTGGAAGTCGGCATTCGTTACAAGAATCTTGTCCGGCAGATAGAGGACAATGAAGAACTGCGGGATTCCGGCGATGACAAAGAGATTGCCGAACTCGCACAGGCTGAACTCGAAGAACTCTATCAGAAAAAAGAATCGCTCGAAGAAGAATTGAAACTTCTTCTTGTCCCGCGTGATCCGAATGATTCGCGCAATACTGTTCTCGAAATCCGGGCAGGAACTGGTGGTGATGAGGCTGCTCTGTTCGCGGCGGATCTTTACAGGATGTACAGCCGATACGCCGACAGCATGGGATGGAAACTCGAACCATTGTCATCTCATCCGACAGGCGTAGGCGGTTTCAAAGAGGTTATTTTTCTCATCAAGGGGGATGGCGCATACGGCAAGCTGAAATACGAATCCGGGGTTCATCGCGTCCAACGGGTGCCGGTGACCGAGTCATCGGGACGCATTCATACATCGGCGGCGTCAGTGGCGGTATTACCCGAAGCTGAGGATGTCGATATCGAGATCAACCCGAATGAACTCAAGGTTGATGTTTTCAGATCGACCGGACCGGGCGGCCAGTCGGTAAACACTACCGATTCCGCGGTTCGGATAACGCATATTCCGACAGGTCTTGTCGTCACATGTCAGGATGAAAAATCGCAGCTCAAGAACAAGAACAAGGCGATGAAAGTTCTTCGCGCCCGGCTTCTCGAACAGGCGCAGCAACAGCAGCACAAAGAGATTGCCGACCAGCGTAAATCGATGGTATCAACCGGCGACAGATCTGCGAAGATACGCACGTACAATTTCCCACAGGGACGAGTGACCGATCACAGGATAGGTTTGACTGTCCACCAGCTCGATGCTATCCTGCAGGGAGATTTGCAACAGATCATCGATGCGCTGAGTATTGCCGACCAGCAGGAGAAGCTCAAGCTCTCACAGCAGGATCAGGAAGGCGAAAAGACTCATCAGGGAGATACAGGGCGTTGAAAGCGTGGAAAATCGCAGCCGCTATTCTTCTGACTTGCATATTTATTATCGTCTCTGAATCTGTTCACAAAATACATAACGAATCCCGAATAATAGAATCTTCCAATGCCGGCTTTTTGATGCAGCACAAAGTCCAGCCGGTGCATCGAGGTCAGGAATTTCCCCCCAAACTTGTTGTTCGTATAACAACATCGCTGCAATCTCACCTATACAAAGTTTTTCTGATGAGTAAACCGGCGATTGAACCTGATACAGGCGCTGAGTATGTGGCTACCGAAGCGAGACTAGCCGATGGCGCGATCGACGACTATGAGGTCACTATGCAGCAATATCCTGTTGGTTCAACTGTATCATATTATTTTAAGGTCGAGGGAATCAATGGTACAGTTTTCGTCACGCTTCCGACTTATGCCGAGACCGACAGCACAGATGTCCTCTCTATCACATTTGAGGATTATGCGCCGATCTGGCTTGTGATTCTGCAGAAGATGAGCCGGGGAGCAACAATTCTTACTGTGATGCTCGCGTTTTTCGCATGTTTTGAGATCGTCAGGCGTCCAGAATCATTGTCCCTTGTCGGAAAACAATCTTTTTGGGCGGCGATCTTCCTGCTGGGAAATGTGGTCTTTAGCGCACTGCTTCAACTACGAACAGACGGCCCGCATGGTTGGGGCGGATGGCCGTTCGGAGCGTTTGATTTTACCGATACATTACTCGAAGTCACGGTTATAATCTGGATTATTATTACAATCCTGCTCAAAGGATCAGTGTTTTCCGGGATTCCTGCAGGCAATCTTGTCTCGTCACGCGCAGCAAGAGCAGGTATAATCGCCTCATCAATACTGACAATCGGTGTGATAATGCTGCACGCCGCATCCTGATATTTCTGAATAATCCTGATTCACACCAGAGCTTTCACTTGATTTTTGGATTTCGATAGCATACAATTGTCGCATGCAGTATGTGAAGCTTGCTCATCTTGCCGTAGACACTGCCACAAAACAGGGTGCCTCATACGCAGATTTCAGATTCGTTGAGACGCGCACTGAGAATGTCAATGTGTCGGATTCCAAGCCCGGCTTGCTCGACCGCAATCTGTCTGCAGGTTTCGGCGTTCGTGTGATCGCTGATGGCGCATGGGGATTCGCGGCAAGC
>JAJRZO010000477.1 GCA_024275215.1 Candidatus Zixiibacteriota bacterium
ACAAGAAGATCAAGCTCGAACCGCTCGACACTATCCTGTCCGCAAGGACAGATTTTCCTTACGAGGTCGAGTTCAGCTTCAAGAAAATACCTGTTGTCGGACAGCAGGCAATTCTCCGAATGAAAATCAAAGCAATGAGGAACATCGGAGATACAATCATATTCAAACTTCACTGCGAGCCTCCTCAATATGTCAAACTGGGATCGGATGAAATTGAGTGGATCAAACCGAGAAAGAAGAAGAAAATAACATTCGAGATACCGGTGACATTTCTTCTCGGCGGCAACTACACCATCATGTTTCATCATCAGTTGCCGAACGGCAAAAGTTACAACCTCTATCAGATCAATATCGCTTTCGGACCTGATGGCGAAGCAATCTATTTCGGAAAAGAAAGATCACCCATTGGCATCTGCGCGGGTCATTTTTATACAACGACACTCGATACTGTATATTTTTCCCGCAAGACCCGTTTTGAAGGTTTCAAGAGACGAATGGGAATACCTTTCAATATTGATCTGAGCATTCATCCAGTCCCGAAATTATATGAATCATCCACTGTTGATTATAAGATCACTACGAATATTCATTTTGTGAATGACATTCAATTCGCGTGGAAATACTGGCAATCAATCGGCGTAATACATCTTCCTGCTTCCATTCCGGGAAGTCAGAGACCTGACGACACATTCACCGGCAGTTTCGAGATCAAACCGAAAATGCCCGGTTATGGTATGATAAATTTCAGTGTCTTCGGCAGAAATATCTATGCCGGTATGTCAGGCAGGAGCAAGGCAGATATCGAGATATATATGGTATTCGACACATTAGGGAATCTGCTGTATCTCGGAGACAAGGACATCACTAAATGCAATTTCAATGAGGATGATCTATTGAGAGATTTCTTTGGGTCGGTGACTGACTACATGCCCCCGCGAGTCCCGATGCGCAAGAGCAGGAGCCAGCCTGATTTCGAGAAGCTGAACAGACAGGTCAATGTCGATTCGACAATCACAGACCAAAAAACTCTCGACAGCCTTCTCAACAATCTTCAGAAACGCAACGAAGAGTGTCTCCCACATACTCCTCCGGACAGCAATTGATACATTGAGCATGACAAGGTAATTGTGTGCCATGCAGGCGTATGAGCCTGATCCCGGAGCCACCTAAAGTTGATTCCCTGTAAAATTGTCCTTGGATGAAAAACAGAAATGCAGTAATGTTCGTCTGTCATGATTTCGATGAGTAGTATGTTGGACTATCTGTACGGAGTTTGATGTGCAGGCTGTTGAAACCGTGAAAAGAAGTATCACGCATCATCCGAGAATGTCAGTCAGAATTCAGCAGTGGGCTTCTCGGTTTTTCGAGGGATAAATTCTATGGAAAACGAAAATAAGGAATTCTGGCTCGACATCTTTCTGACTTTACTCCGATGGCGAAAATTCCTGTTTGTAAATGTATTTGCAGCGGCTATCATAATGGCGGGAATTTCATTGATATTGCCAAAATGGTACAAAGGCGATGCAGTCATTCTGCCGCCGGAAAACCAGCACCAGACTTTAAGCCTTGGCGGCATCGTGCCGGACATAATCGGTTCAATGGAGTTACCGCTAATGGCATCCCCTTCTGATCTAATCGGTTCAATCGCGAGCAGTCGCGCCGTTGTGGATTCAGTGATAAAATCGCAGGACCTCATGGATATTCTCGGTACAGACAATCTGGATCTTGCGGTTAAAAGATTTCGCAAGCGCCTCAAAGTTAAAGTCCTTGAAAGCGGCATCATTGAAATCAGCTATCTCGACAAAGACCCGCAGCGTGCCGCGAATGTGACAAATGAATTAGTCAGAATCCTTGATGACACAAATCGCAATGTTAGGACTACTAAAGCAAAGAATACCCGTATTTTTATCGAAGAACGATTGGGTGACATTGGAGACTCACTTGCAGCCGCGGAAGATAGTCTGGCGGCATTCAGCTTACAGAACCAGGCGATCTCACTCGACGAACAGACCAAAGCACAAATCGGCATAGTCGCTCAACTCGAAGGTGAGCGAATCATGGCAGAGACAGAGTTAGATCTCATAAAAAAATCACTGACCCCTGACCATCCCGAAGTTATCAGATTGACGAACCGTATTGAAGGTCTGAGGGATGGTATAAGACGGCTGGAATTCGGCGGCAATGGTGATGATTCCTCGAGTATGTTGAGTCAGCCGTTGAGTGATTTGCCTGAACTCGCTCTCAAGTTGGCGCGACTGACTCGCAGAGTAAAAATCCATGAAACGGTTTTTGAGCTCCTGACCGGTCAGTACGAGCAGGCAAGAATCGAAGAAAGCAAGACAACCCCTACTCTGTCCGTACTCCATTATGCATCAATTCCCCTTCTCAAAGACAAGCCGAAACGAATTTATCTGGTACTGTTCGCTGTTCTGATCTCCATAGTATTCAGCCAGCTCTGGATCTGGCTCATCGAACACCTTCTATCCGTATAACAACGAGATCCTGAACGATTTGTAAAATTAAGGCAGCT
>JAJRZO010000478.1 GCA_024275215.1 Candidatus Zixiibacteriota bacterium
CTCGCTCCCATCCGATTACCGGATGGTGATATGTGTGCTTGCGGAACGCGAGCCTGTTCAGCTCCTGATACAGGTAACCGCCGGGATCGTCGTCGATTGATCTCCTGCGCTACTCTCTGACAGGCCCAAGTTCACGGCGAAAGGCGTCGCGTGTGAATTTCAAATTCCTGATTCGATCCGATTCGATTTCAATGATCCGCTTGAGAAACTCAGATTTCGCATTCACGAAATAGCAGGTATAATCCTCCGATGTGTATGCGTTTGTCTGTGCACCCATCGGCGCGACAGCATCGCTGAAATTCGGAAACTTCTTGGTGCCGCGAAACATCATGTGTTCCAGAACATGAGCTGCTCCGGTTCCCCCCGCTCTGGTCTCGTCGCGGGAACCAGCATTGATATATGTCCGGTATGAGACTGTCGATACGGTTGTGTCGACACATGTAAGAATTGTAAGACCATTCGGAAGGATTGTCATTTCGACTTCGAGTCCGATATCAGTCGAAGCAGATGATATGCCTGACAGTATCAGGAATATGAATAGTACGCTTCTCGATAACATGACGGGATATTTACCGACTGTATGACTTGAAATCAAGAGAATTCCATCGGTGTCAATATCCTGAGCGGAACGATGCGCTGTTATCTACGTTGATCCTAACGAGCGCAACAAATGAGAAAATATGATGAAAACAATACGAGTATTGCCCACACAGGCGACTTGTGTTAAATTGAATATGCCAATTGACAATTAGTAATATGTACCGTCTATAAGTTGCGGCAAGAAAGACATTCGACATGGAGTCATGTGTGACAATTGGGTATGGATCTTGTTGCAAGCGACCAAAGGGGGCATGGCAGTCTGAAACAAGACAAAATCTTACTAAAACTGAGATCACTAAGTTGCGATCGCTCTTTCCGATGGTAATACTCACACCTCGTCATTCCCGCGAAGGCGGGAATCCAGAACCAGATATTGAAAGCGTTAATGTTGTCATAAACCTGATTGACTTTTCTGCTCCTTGCGTCTGCAGTGGCGAAGAGCACGACCTCTTCTTGAGACAGCCTCTCCACATCTGCCGATGTCAGCGCAAGCAGGAACATACAATAATATCAGCTCTCCACAGGAATTGAGGTTAACAATATGAAAAAATCAATTATGATCGGATTGAGTTGCTTGGTCATGTTTTCGTTCTCTGCATTAACAATATACGCGGAGAAGACAGAGCAACTCTATCGTATCACTATATCGAGCTATGCGGATGCACGTCTGGTAAACTCATCAGGAGTAAGGGCGATTCTCGGCGAGAACAACGAATATCTTGTTTCAGGTGGAGCAGAATCCATCGAAAAGATTCGCGCCGCCGGCATTCGGAGCGATTTGCTGTATCACGAATTCAATCCGGATGACTGGGTAATCATATCATCGGAAAACCCCGAAATCGAACTTGCAATACGAACCATGAGTCTCGGAATGGCTGATTGGATTGTCACAGGCTCACAAATCCTTATACGAAAGACTGACATTCCGAAAGTTGGATTCGGAAACGAACTTTGGACACTACCGCTGCCATCGGGAGATATTCCGATTCGATACTATCCGGAGACATATTTCACAGCTCCGCCGGTAGAACTCGATCTGATCGATTCACTCGTGAGCCTCGTGTCGGCGGACAGTATTGAATCTTATGTAAAAAATCTGGAAGCATTCCAGACCAGGTATTCATTAACTGATTCAGTCATCAGTGCGCGAGACTGGATTATAAGTAAATTTAATTCGTTTGGTATGGAAGTCAGTATCGATTCATTCCTCCATAATACGGGAAATGTGCCTTATGGCGATTATGGATACAATGTTGTGGCGGACTATGTCGGAACATCGGCTCCTGATGTTTACATAGTCCTCGGTGCGCATTATGACTGTATTTCCAACAATCCTTTCGTTCATGCTCCGGGTGCCGACGATAACGCGAGCGGCACCGCTTTTTGTATCGAGATCGCGAGAGTGCTTCAACAGTTCGAAACACCCAAGACTATCCGATTCGTTTGCTTTGAATTCGAGGAACAGGGGTTGATTGGCAGTTACAGATATGTCGACAGCCATGTTGACCAGAATATCGAAGTGATGATCAACGCGGATATGATTGGCAGCAATCTTTCCACTAATTCGACAGTCAAGATTTACAATACACTGGCTTCGAAACCATACGCCGAGTTCATTTCAACGCAGATAGGCAGACACTCAGAATTGATTGGGAATACAAACGTCGGCAATTCGGGACGCTCGGATCATGCGCCGTTCCAAAGGTACTGGCCTGCTGTATTTATCCATGAACAGAATTTCTCAACGCACTACCACTCGGTGTCGGACTCAGCCAGTTATCTCGATTTCAATTACATGAAAGATATCATAAGAGGGGCTGCCGCAGCAACATACCAGATTGCGACTGCTCCGCCGAATGTTGAAAATGTCGTGGTCACTGATCCGGGGAAGGGTGATCGTCTGCTTGTCGAATGGGATGAGCCTGATGATTCACGCGATCTGGAATACAAAATACTTATCGGGACGGAGTCCGGTCACTATACCGATTATCAGATCGTCCACAAGGGCATTTCGTCAGCGGAGTTGACCGGACTGACTGAAGGAGTGGAGTATTTCATTGCCGTTTCTGCAGTGATCGATGACACTCTTTTCAGCATTCTGCGATTCGAGGATTCCGGCATTCCTGTTTCAATGCCATACGCTCCCGATACACTGTTTGCGATCCCCCGGCTCAGGTCGATACAACTTAACTGGCCACCCTCGATTCATCCCGATGTGGTTTCATATCATATTTTCCGATCTGTAGCTGATATGGATGATTTCTCACTCATAGCGGAAACCTCTGATACATCATTGACAGATGAGCTTATTCTAAATGAAAACTATTACGACTATTATGTTATTGCTGTCGATGAGGACTCGAATCAATCAGCGCCCGGCGACACGGTTACATCCATCGGCTTGTTTTTCAATCGCAATCTTCTTGCCGTACTGGAAAGAGACTGGCGACTCGACACATCAGTTGCATACTCGCGTTTTCAATCGATGCTTTCTGATATTCCCAATGATGAAGTTATTGTTCCATTCGCACAGTCCTCCGGACTCAGCATTGAAGACTTCGGGCAGTACAGATCTGTTTTCTGGATTGCGGATGGGGTTTACACAAGTGTTCCCATTCGAAACGAATTGAAACAGTTCAAAGAATATGGCGGGAATATTCTCCTGATGGGACCTATGATTGCTGGTAAACTGGAATCAGATGACAGTTTCCTTGGTTCGTTGGGATATACAATGTCAACTGATACCAATTTCGTATCGGGACTCGGAATCGAAGGCTGGCCGAATGCTATTCCCGATCAGACAATAGAGGCTTATTGGAATTTGGGGGGGATAAGTCAGTATCTTGTTAATGTGCCTGTACTTGAACCGGATCCTGGAATTGCATCACAAATTTACTTGTATCAGGCGTTTGACATGGACACTGTTTTCCATAACAAGCCATGCGGTATATACGCGGAGATCGGCGATTCCAAACTTGCTTACCTGAGTTTCCCATTAGTAAATCTTACAGTGGAATCGGGAAGGAATATACTCAATCACGCTGCAGACATGTTCGGAATTACGAGAAACGGCGCGGGTGACATTGACGATGACACACATTACACGCTTCTCGATGCCGTGCTGATGATCAGTATGCTCTATTCATCGGCGCCGATGCCGGATGATTTGAACAGGCTCGATGTCAATGCTGACTGTATTTTCGATCTTAAAGATGTAATATATCTTCTGACATACATCTATGCCGATGGTGATCCGCCGGGATATGGTTGTGTGGAATCAGAGTAAATCAGTCTGATGTCGGAAATGTGATGTGGAAAGTCGTACCCTGACCTTCGGCAGATACTACTTCGATCTGCCCGTTGTGACTTTCCACGACTTTTCTGCAAACCAGCAGCCCGAATCCGTGTCCACTCTTCTTCGTAGTGAATCGGTTGGAGAACATTGTCTTCTGAAGGCTTTCAGGTATTCCGCTGCCGTTGTCCGCAACATCGATACTGATATCCGATCCTGAAAGCCGGGTCGTTATTGTGATTTCGCGTTGTCCATCGAATTCCTGCGGGAACGATTCCGCAGCGTTGTTCAGCAGATTGTAGAATAACTGTTGAATCTGCTGAGTGTCCGCAGTAATCTCAGGGAGGTTGCCGCTCTTATTGTGAATCAACCTGATCTTGCGATATTTCTTCTGAGGCGAGAGGAAAGAAACTATGTCCTCAATCAGGTCGTCCAAATCGAATGCCGTTTTCTCAGATTTGAGTTTTGCGGAATCTACCAGTCCTCTGGTGAATCTGGTCATCTGATCGAGGCTTTCATCTATCCCTTTGATATATTTGCTGATATCATCAGAGTTCGTGATCTTAGCCTTCAATTTCAGCAATTCGAAATTCGACTGAACTATATTCAGGAAATTATTCAATTCATGGCCGATCTCGGCGGACATAATACCCTGTGTGGCGACACGTTCGAGATTTATTATCTGGTCATGAATCGTCGCCAGCTCAGCGAGAGCCGCCTGCGATTCACCGAGCAGAAGAACATTCTCTACAACTACCATCGCCATGTTCAACACGAGATTCAGGAGCTTGAGGTCTTTGTCAGAGAACGGTACTTCAGTTGATTCATTCTGAATGCAGAGAGTCATGAGGAATTCATCTCTGTGTGTCGCTTTCAGCGTGGTGCTTCCCGCATTCGAATCGAAATACCTGATCAGACTGTTTGATTCAGGCACGAGTCGAAGTAGTTTCGCCACAAACGGGTGTTCGGTGAAATCATTCGAATGCAGCGGAGTATCGAAATCGAAACAGTTTCTCGCGTCATCGGCTTGAAGTTTCGCTGACATTTCCTTGAAATCGCTCTCCCTGACATTGTCAGTCCAGACCAGATCAAGTTCTTCCGATTTATCCTCCCAGCAGGAAATGAATCCGGTTGTCAGGCCGGAGTTTATCAACGCCAGTCCGAGAGACAACCTGAGCAGACTTTTCTTGTCACCAACAGTGTAAAGCACTTCAACAAGATCTGAAAGCTGATCGAGGCGGGCACCGTCAGTTTTTGCAACCTCCTCGCGCCTTTTCTCGACCGCCTTCGTCACCGCCGCCCTGAGTTCGACGAGTTCGAAAGGCTTCATGATATAATCATAGGCGCCTGTTTTGATTGCCTCCTTGGCGGTTTCCAGATTAGCATATCCGGTCATAAAGATCGCCCCGATATTCTCGTCGATCTTCTTGATGCGCTTAACCATTTCGAGTCCGTTCATCTCCGGCATACTGATGTCGGTCAGGACGAAATCGAATTTCTCCTTTTCGACTCTCTTGAGAGCTTCAAGCGGGTTAGTTTCAGTCTCGACCAGGTATCCTTCACCCTCGAGGACATCTGCGGCGACGCTCAGGATGATTTTTTCATCATCGACGATGAGCAGTTTTGTTGTTGCGCTATCCTGTTGTGATTCGTTTGACATTGCTGCCTTTTGAATATAGAGCTTCTGCCTGCCGTACACTCTTGCGGACTTCATCGATGTCAAATGGCTTACTGATACATGTTATTGCCCCGAAGGTCTGAGCAGCCTCAGCCATCTCGTCCGGCAGACTGTCAGTCATGACAAACAGGAGTTCTGGTTTGATCTCTTGTGATTTCTTCAAAGTATCAAGACCATTCCGCCTGGGCATATGTATATCACAGAATACCAGGTCTATCTGCTTCGATTCGATCACATCAAGAGCTTCTATACCATCATTGGCGCAGACAACCTCGTAACCCTCCGACTCAAGAAGTTCAGTCAGCAGGTCACGAATGACTTCTGTGTCATCAACAATGAGGATAGTTCTTACTTGTTTAGTATCAGTCATAATCAGTTGCTCCGTATCTATATATCGGGAGCTTGTAGAATTACCTGAACACGAAAACCGAATGTTTTATCCTATTTAAGCTGAAGAAATACTCTAAAAATTATCTATCACAGACTTTATTATTACCCAATACCGGACACGACTCTATTGGCCGGACGGGACTCTTGTATTCGTGACTTGTTTTATTTTGCCTGTCGATCCTGTCGTAGTCGTATCAAGGGGCAGAATTACGGTAAATCGCGTTCCTGCACCGGGTTCGCTGCTTACTGCTATATCACCACCGTGTTCTTTCACAATCCCATAACTGATCGAAAGCCCAAGCCCGGTACCTTTGCCCTTCTCCTTTGTAGTAAAGAATGGTTCGAATATCCTGCTTAGATTCTCCTGCTCGATGCCCTTACCATTATCCTCGACAATAATTTCGATGCAGCCGGAGAATTCCCCGAATTTCGGTGAAAGGCGCGTCGTGAGATTTATTGTGCCGCCTCCCTCCATCGCATGCTGAGCATTTAGCAGAAGATTCGTAAATACCTGCTGCAACTGGCTGGCGTTGCCATGATACACAGGCAGATCATCCGCAAAGTCCTTTTCTATCTCTATGTTACCGAGATCAAGCTGATGTTGAATCAGTGATATGGTGTCTGTCAGCATCATGTTGATATCGAGTGTTTCCCATTCTTTCTTGTCGGATGATCGCGAGAATTTGAGAAGATTCTTCACAATCGCTCTGCAACGACGGGACTGTTGTTCAATATCAGTCAGGTACTTGATCTGAGATTGAATATCTTTATCCGTCAATGTTTCCGGAGTTGCCTTTGACATTTTCTCGAGAGCGAATTGGGCATAGCCGAGGATTCCTCCCATCGGATTGTTCAATTCATGAGCAACACCGGCGGCAAGCTGTCCGATTGCACTCATCTTCTCAGACTGGACAAGCTGTGTCTGCGCTTCTTCGAGTTCTCTCGTCCGCTCGGCGATTTTCAGCTCCAGAGTTCGATTGTACATCTCGATTTCGTATTGCGATTGTTTCAAAGATTCCACCATGACATTGAACGCTCTGGCCAGCTTCCTGAGTTCATCGATGGAACTCTCTTCCACAGTCTGAGACATGTCCCCCCTGGCAATCTGTTCCGCTGCTCCTGCAAGTTTGTGGATAGGCTGGATAATTACATTGACCAGGACCGCCATTAACGCAATTACGACAATCGTGACAAGCAGGATTATTATCGAAATCAACTTGGCGGCGGCATAGATGCGGTTGTTCATCTTCTCGAGTGAGAAGCCTATTCTGATCAAGCCGATTTTTTCGTAGTTTGAATTGTAACCCTCGCTCTCAACAGAAGTGGCGCCAAGATCTTCAAGAGACATATCGAATGTCACGGTTCGGACAGGGAAACTGAAATCAGCGACATCTATATTGCGTCCCGGAATACGCCAATAGCTGACTTGAGTCGTATCCGACTTGTATACTTCAGAGAATTTCTGCTCAGATATCCATGACATGAAATCTCCGGAGTCCAGCGTATTCAACTGTGCAAGAATTTTACCGGCGCTGTCCTGTATTGCCGCATAGACGAAAACATCCTGCACTGTCAACCCTTCGAGGATACTGCTCAGTTCTGCAGAGTTTTCTGTCAGTACACCATACTCGCAACCGTTCGCCATCTGCCTGACTGCCGTCTCACCCCAATTGAGGAGTTCCTGCTTCATCTCATTCTTCATCTGACTGAAGAGGAATCCTCCGACAACTGCCGATGTAAGCACAATCAGTCCGGAGATAGTTACCATTGCCTTGAATCGGAGGCTTGTGAATGATACGCGATGTCTCATTCGTACACCTCCATTGCGACATTGTAATACTCGGACGCAATATCAATTCTCAATTTCTCCGCAGTGTTCTTGTTGAGATAAAGATACGGAGCTTCAGGAGTTGTCACAGCCAACTGACCGACTGGCGTTCCTTTCAAGACCTTCAGGACAAGCAAGCCGGCTTGAATACCTACGAATTTGTGTTCTACAATTAAGGCGAACAGCGCTCCCGATCTGACGAATGATGGAGAAAACCCCATGACCGGAACCTTACTCCGAAAAGATTCAAGCAGTATGAACTTGGTTGATTGGGGAGTATAGATCAGGTCATCAGGTATTGCGAGAATCCCATCGCACGAACTGGTCAGAGAATCTACCCCTATCGGCACATCTTTCTGCGATGAAACCTTGTAACCGATAATTCGAACGGATTGCTGAACTGCAATATCACGCGCTTGATCGATAATGTATCTCGTCTTGTCGCTGTAGAGTATTCCAAGTTTTTTAGTCGACGGTACAAGTTCGCTGAATCTCTTGATCTGCATTCCGAGATCAATATCAAGCGACGCTCCCGTCACCATGCCGCCAGGATTGTCATAACTTGACACAAAACCACTCAACACAGGGTTCAGCACAGATGTAAATATGATCGGTATCCCTGATTCGAGCGAAATGGCAAGTCTTGTGCTTCGTGATCCGACAGTTACAAGAACTTTGGGTTTCGTCTGCTGAACCATCTTGGAGAGAGCAGCTTTGTTGTCGCGACCGGGAACAGCCTCAAAGTACTCGATCCTGACTGGAATATCGCTTCTCTCAAGCGTCTGCCTGACACCCTTGATAGATCTTTGTGTGGAATTGCGGTTATCATCTGAGATGATAATCACACTGGAGCTGTCAGCGCAGCGAGCTTCCGACTGGAACAGTGTAATTGTTACGACAACAATGAAGAACAGCGCCATTGCAACTGTTCGGATATTTATAATCTTGACTTTATGCAATATCCAATGCTCTCCAGATGTCACACGTTGCGAGTTCAAGTAGTTTTTTTGCTTTCCAATAGCATGAGTAGCAATCACCTACTCCTTTCACACGTTATCGACAATTAGCTCAATCACTTGAATCAAGGATTGTATCATCCACTAATTATTTTTTGAGTTCTGCCGATCACCTGAGATACAGGGTTAACAGAATTACTCTGTCTGGAGTA
>JAJRZO010000479.1 GCA_024275215.1 Candidatus Zixiibacteriota bacterium
CCTGACTCTTCCGCATTCCGACAGTTCCGACCTCAGGAGTGGTGAATATCGCGCTTGGAACTCCGGTATAGTTTATCTTGCGATCCTGACCTACACAATTCGCTGCCGCGATACAACCCTCGGCAGAAGCTGTATATGCAAGCAGATATTTTCCGGCGACATCGCCGATGGCGTAGATATTTTCGAAATTTGTTCGCATGTGTTCATCGACTTTGATCGAACCGTTTTCGTTCAGATCAATGCCGACTTGATCCAGACCGATGTCTTTCGTATTGAACGATCGACCGATCGACACGAGCACTTTCTCAGTTCTGATCTCAGATGAACCATCTATTGTTGCAACCATTTCTCCATTATCAGCTCGTTCAACTTTTTCGACTCTCTTGCCGAGGTGCAGTTTGATTTTGGATTTTTTCAGTTCGCGCTCAATCAGTTTTGAGACATCCTCATCTTCGAGAGGAAGAGCATGGGAAAGCATTTCGACCATTTCGACTTTGCAACCGAATCCTGTCATCAGGAAAGCGAATTCGCACCCAATGACTCCGGCGCCGATTATCAGGAGCGATGACGGTATTTCATTCATCGTCACCATTTCGTTGGATGATATGATCCCGTCACCATCGAACGGGAAAACGGGGATGTTAAGCGGTCTCGATCCGGTTGCTATGATTATGTTTTTCGCTTCTAAAGATTCGCTGCTGCCATCCTCTTTTTCAATTCTGATTTCATTTTCGGATGTGAGTTTACCGTATCCATTGACCAGATCTATATTGTGATGTTTGAACAGGAATTCGACGCCTTTGACGAGACCATCGACAATCTTGTCTTTCCTCGTGAGAACTGCTTCAAGATCGACACTGACAGGTCCTTCGACTTTGATTCCGAATTTCCGGGCAGCAAGAATTTTCTTGTACAATGATGCCGTAGCGATCATAGCCTTTGTCGGGATACATCCCCAGTTCAGGCAGACATCGCCAAGGCGGCTTTTCTCGATACATGCTACCCTTGCTCCAAGTTGTGCTGCGCGGATCGCCGCAACATAACCGCCCGGGCCGCCTCCGAGAACTGCTACATCATATCGTTCACTCATTTTATAATCGTCCTTTCTGATGAATCATCGCCTGTCGAACTCAGGTTATCTGAAACTAACTGCATCGAATCTCGATGTCAAGCCCAACGGCTCCTCATTGATTTTGCAACTATGGAAGTGGCAATATGTTCCGAGAGAGCCTGTCCGAAACGAAAAAGCCCCCTGTCATATCAGGGGGCTTATATCAGTATGAGTCGAGCGAAGTTGCTTATGGCTTCGCGTTGATAGTCAGAATGATGGCATTCTTGTGGAAAGTCACATTGACATTTGAGCTGACGGCAGTTGCATAAAGCCAGAACTTACCTTTCATTATCAGTTCTTTGAGTGTGTCGAAATTCTCAATATAGTCATATGACTCAGACCATGTGATTTTCTTAGTAGCGCCCGCGGGGATAGTGATAGTGTTAAGCACCAGTGTAGCGTTAGCTTCGACGCTCGCAACATCCGCATAAGGATTTTCTGACACCCAGAACCTTGCCGTTGCCTCTGAATTTCCATTGTTGATAATTTGGGTTGCGAAACCGAGGTCAACGACATGATTCAGATCATCCGCATGATCTTTCCAGTCGCTGAAATCTTCTCTGTCCACAGGCCAACTCTCAAATCCGCTGCTTTCGCCGGTGACCGTCTGATCATCCAGATCGATGACGATTAGTATATTGCCTGTGATGATATTGCATCCGACAAAAGCGATAATAAGCAGTATCGGGAGATACATTAACAATTTTTTCATAGCTACATACCTCCCATCTGGCTCAGATAGAAATTCAGGCCGGCAGTCACGCCTGCATTCTTGTATGTTCCACCTTCATTCGAGATAATCTGGGTGACACCCCTGATATCAAGCGAAATCCTGTCTGTAAAACCATACTCCATCCCAAGACCGAATCGCCAGTTCGCCTTTGTCAAATCCTCAAGTCCTTCTCTTGACCAGGTAGCGGATCCAAGACCGACAATACCATAAACGGAGAATCCTGCGTTCCCTTCGATTCCACCCAGCACGAGATCGACACCGAATGAACTGATTTTGCCTCCGTCTCTTGCCATGATTTCATCATAGACTTCGGCTTCACCATCACCATATTGGGCGATAATATAATGGGGTTCGATACCGATTACGGGCATGAGAATGACTCTGGCTTTAACACCATACATTGTACTCATGGTGACGTCATCCATCCCGACCGGCATATTCATACCGACGAATCCGCCTCCGCCCAATTTGACGGCATAAACGCTTGACACCGGCAGTGCGAGGATCAGTCCCAGCACACACAGAATAATCAGCTTTTTCAAGCTATCCTCCTTTCGCTGATTCTTTCTCAATCAAGAAAGACCACACTCTTTCAGTTGTCAACATGAATTGACCTGTCTGTTTCAACATTATCTGTCTATAATGCAGCTTTTTGTATGACAAAGCATCTTCATCGTGTTATTCTGATTTCGTTGAAATGTCCGGCAGATGTGAAGAGGCTGTCTCAAAAGATGTAATATGCAGGTAATAATGTGTGCAGAGGAAATAGCGTCATTCCCGCGCAGGCGGGAATCCATCCTAACCGCAACACATTCAATGGATTCCCGCCTTCGCGGGAATGACAATGTCGTCTTCCTGCATGAGTAAAATTGTACTTTTGAGACAGCTCTTGAACATCTGCCGGTGTCATGGTAACAGGCTGCATGTAAGATTATTCAAACTGGAGTTATTTGTGACTGACTCCCAAAAGGGAATGCTGTTCATGGTCGCGGGTGCGATCATGATAAGTTTCTCGGCAGTTTTCGTCAAACTTGCTGATGTCGGACCGACGGTTGCCGGTTTTTACAGGATGCTTTTCGGTGGGTTGATACTCGCATTGATAGTGCTGGTCAGACGAGAGAACTTAAAGCATTCGGGGCGGACAATTCTGTTGTGTATTGTCTGTGGATTGATTTTCTCGGCTGATCTTTTTC
>JAJRZO010000480.1 GCA_024275215.1 Candidatus Zixiibacteriota bacterium
AGGCGTGTTGAAAAAGTTAAGTTGCCTCGTAAAGTGCACACGGTAGCTGTGCTGCCGTGTATTTAGTATATTGCATTGCAGATAGTTACAACAGAGAATCCGCAGGGGCACAGCCCCTGCGAGCACTTGAATCCATTGAATGCGTTGATGTTAAATGGCCCCCCGCCTTCGCGGGGGCGACAAAGCCAGAACTCCACTTGTGTAAATCAAAGCTTTTGAGACAACCTCTGGTCATCTGCCACACACAGCATATCACAAGTGGACGTGACATACGGTTTGTCATTCCCGTGCTAACGGGAATCCATTCCTGCAACCTGAGGCCATGGAATGGCTCCCCGCATTCGCGGGGACGACAACATCTTAGATAACGTGTTCTCTTAATAAACAATGGGGGCACGCTCAAGTCCGCTTGGGTGTGTTTGCATTCATGCCCAAACAAGTTTGGGTATGCCACCCTACCGTTTCGTTCTCACCGGCATAACAATCTGATGATAATTATTGAAAATGCGGCCTCTTACAAGATGGAGCGCCATCAGGCCACTGATAGCCGCGGCTGCGAGAATTGCGATAATGATCGCGATCTGGTATCTCACCGCTAACATCGGTTCGACACCCGCAAGAATCTGACCTGTCATCATTCCCGGCAAATGAACCAGCCCGATACCTGACATTGATATGATCGTCGGCAGAAGTGCAGCCTTATATGCAGATCGGAAAGCATCCGTCGATGCCTCTTTACTGGTAGCCCCAAGCGAAAGACTCGTCTCTACCATCGCTTTCCCTTGTTTTATCTCGCTGACAAACCGCTCAACAACAAGAGCGCATGCAGTCATTGCATTGCCGATAATCATTCCGCCAATCGGTAACACATAAACCGCATCATACCAGGGAGACCGTCCGACAATCAGGAAGATAAACACCGCTGTCACGATCCCGCTGCCAACGCCAATCGATGTCAACAAGACCAGCGGCAACCCCGATACTCTCAGCCCAATCCTTCCGAGAACAATATGAACCGCTGATGCAAGCATCACGACAAGCACAATGAGAGTCATATACCAGAAGTTGAATCCAAATATGTATCGCAAAGCGATTCCTGCAAGCAACAACTGGATAGTCATCCTGAACGATGAAATCAGCAGTTGTCTGACAACACCCAGTCGATTTGCCATCACAATGAGAAAGACAGCCAGCAGGAGTATGTAGGCAATCGCCATCTGTGAGAGTTGAATTTGCTCAGCCATTGTTTCGTCCCGCATCTTCCTCATCGAGGAACTCCGCAAACTCCGCAGGAGTCATTGAATCACACTCTTTAACAATCCGGCCACCTGAGATCAGAATAATCTTGTCAGCAATTTCCAGAAATCCTGCTGAATGAGAAACCACAACCTGCGTCATGTCACCTTTAAGCCTGTTGAATAACTCAATTACTTTCTGCTCGGAGAGCTGATCCAGCGCCGAAGTCGGTTCATCCGCAAGCAGTACCTCAGGCCGCAATATCATCGCTCTCACAATCGCCACACGCTGTTTCTCGCCGCCTGAGAGGGAACCGGCCTCTTTATGCAGAATTCCGCTGTTTAGCCCCAGTCCGGACAGCATCTCGATCATGTTGCGTTCGTCAATCTCAACCGAAGAGTTGGCATAGTAGCTAAGTGGGATTCGGATATTCTGTTCAACAGTAGCGGGAAACATGACCGGCTCCTGAGTAATCATCGCAACACGTGATCTTAGCTGGGGCAAATCATAAGACAGCAAATCAGCCCCACGATACATAACACTTCCCGAATCGGGCGTCACCATGCCATTGAGCAGCCGCAGAAGCGATGTCTTCCCGCTGCCCGAAGAGCCTGACATTAGATGGAGTTTTCCAGAAAACAACTTCAGGTCGATTGAATCAAGGATAGTAGTGCCGCCACCGCTGAGACATACCTGCGAAAGCGAATACAAGGTTTCATGTCCGGGAAATTCGTTCAATGCAATTCCTTGTGTATACAGGAATCCAAGATAAGTCCACAGGATGTCGAGGTCAAGGTTGACGAAGAATTAAGAAGAAATGCCGGAAAGCATCTTGTCGAAAACGCTGGCTTCAGCTTCGGGGAAAGTTCCGAAATCGATCTTGAAATTCACTGACGATGTAAACTCGCCGGTTTTCTGAAAATAATCCGAGAGGCTTTCGGATAATCTTCGGGCAAAAGCTGCCGCACCTTCGCCAGGGGTCTCGACCAGCAGCAACATTATTTTGTCGTGGCTCAGGCTTGACACAATATCCGTACATCTGACAGCAGACTTTACAAGATAGGAAAGATGCGAAACGAATGCTTCAGACTGCGCGCGATCAGCCGGAAATTTACGAGCCAGACGATCCTCAAGCCCATTGAGGCTGACTTTCACGAGTGAAACAAATGAACGGTAGCGCTGAGAGCGTTTCAATTCCTGCCGGACCAGTGCTTCGAAACTGCTCTGGTCAGCGACAAGCTCTCGAAACTTGTCCGATGCTCCACTCTGTCCACCTGAATAAATCAATTACCTCTCCCTTATCAAACCATAGTCAGTTTATTGAATATAGCAAGTTGCGTGCCCTACACTCATGGCAGCAAGATGATTCGACAAAAACAAGTCCATTAGCGGCAAAGCGTTACGGGAAATAATGAAAGTGAGATCTCAAAACCAGCGATTCACAACAATGCTGTTCAAAAAATGCGCAATCGTCTTCACATTATCTGCACCTGACTTACTACTGATTCATCTCATTGATTCTGTACTCTTTGATCTTGTAGAGCAGGGACCTGTAGCTGATTTCAAGTATTTCAGAAGCTTTTCTTCGATTCCAGTTTGTCTTGTTCAAAACTTCCGCTATGAGCTGTTTTTCCTGCGCCGCGACAGCTTTCGAGATACGTCGTTTCAACGAATAATCCTGCTCCCCGGACTCATTAACTTCAGGCTCGAAATACTGTCCGCCTGTACCAGCGGACACCGGCTGCAATTGTCCGATTGGCTGACGAGATCTCACAGGTTTGAGTTGAACATCGCGTTTGAGAAGGTCTTCAACGATACTCTTGTCTTCCCTGACGACAACCTGCTTGATCAGATTCTCAAGCTGCCGGACATTGCCGGGGAAGTCGTAAGCGTACAGTTTGTTCATCGTATCCCCATCAATTGGTGGAACATTCTTCTTGTACAGCACTGAATACTTCTTAATAAAATGTTCGACCAGAAGAGGGATGTCATCTTTTCTTTCTCTAAGCGGTGTAATGAAAATCGTAATTTCGTTGAGTCTGTAGTACAGATCATCACGGAATTCCCGCGCAGCCAGAGCCTCCTCAAGGTTCTTGTTGGTTGCGCAGACAATCCTGAGATCTACTTTGATATTGCTGATACCGCCTACTCTCACAAATTCATGCTGCTCAAGCACCTGCAATAACTTCGACTGAAGCTCAAGAGGCATATCGCCGATTTCATCGAGAAACATTGTTCCCTTGTTGGCGACCTCGAATCTTCCTGGCTTAGTCTTGTGCGCACCAGTGAATGCGCCTTTCTCATAGCCGAAAAGTTCAGCTTCGAGCAAATCTCTCGGTATTGCCGCACAGTTGACTTTGCAGAAGGCATTCTTCGAACGTTCCGACAGATTGTGAAGCATCCGAGCGACAATCTCTTTGCCCGTTCCCGATTCTCCACGAATCAGCACGGTCAATTCGCTGTCGGCCACTTGTTCAATGATGTTCTTTATTTCCAGGATTCCGGGAGAATCACCCACGAAAGCATCGTAGTGGGATTTCGCATCAAGCTCAGATCTCAGGTGCGAAAGCTCCTGTTTCAGTCGTGTTTTTTCGAGAACCGAGTGGATATGCAACTCGACCTCTTTAGCATCGAACGGTTTGTTGATAAACTCAGCCGCGCCCTTGCGAATCGACTCTACAACATACTTGGTCTCACCGTGTCCGGAGAGCATTATCACTTCTGATTGGAGATCCGACTTTTTCAATTTGGTAAGGACATCAAGTCCCGACATCCCCGGCATCTTGATATCAAGCAGGATCACATCAGGTTTTTCGGATGAGGCGACCTGAATACCCTCCACGCCATCCGAAGCGGACAGGATTTCATACTTATCACCAAGCCCCATCGACAGCAGGTGCGGCACTTTGAGGTCATCATCAATAACAAGCAGTTTGATCGTATCTTCTTTCATTCCAAAACCTTTCATCCATACATCTAAACCATTGTATCGGCCAGACGTTCCAGATGTTGAGCAGTCTTGTGCCTATTTCTTGCAAATTTCTGCATTAAGTAATTAGGGGGTATACATCATCAGGTCAACAAGAATACGTTGAAAAATCGAGTCAAGAAGCGCAGAAGTGCCCCACTCCTGCGGAGACAGTGGGGCATCGCTCACTTGAAAAGCGTGACAAATAATGAGATGTCAAACTCCGAGTGAGTTTGACCTGCGAGATATTAGATAACAGGTTTCGGGGACACATGCACCATTTAGCTATACAGGCAAGTCAACAAAGAATGATGTTCCTTCACCGAGTGTTGATTGCACACTCACTTTGCCATTGTGCGCCATTATGATTCGCTCGACGACTGCAAGACCGAGACCTGTTCCGCTCTCTTTCGTAGTGTGATACCGCACGAAAACCTTGTCGATCTCCTCCGGCTCTATTCCTTTGCCGGTATCTCTGATCTCGGTGCGAACATAATCTTTGCTTTCAGATTCATCCCTGAACCGACTAATCTTGAAATGGATACTTCCGTCCTTGCCGATGGCATCGAAAGCATTCATCAAGATATTCAGAAGGACTTCGATCATTTCGTTAAAATTCAATGACACCGCAGGCAATCCTTCCGCGATTTCAGAATCTATTTTGATATTACGCCTTTTGGCGTCGTTGGCGACAAGCTTGATTACATGACTGACAACATCTTCGATCTTTCTCATTTCCATCTGATATTTGTTCGGATTCGAGAAATTGACCAGCTCCTTCACAAGTTCTGTCAGCCTGAAAATCTCTTTGTCTGCAATATCGATCATCTCGGCTGCCTCTTCGTTCTCAGGTACTCGCGCTTTCAGGACTTGGAGACTTCCCCGTATATTCGTCAAAGGCTTTCTCAGATCATGCGATATTTCCGACATCATTTTCCCCATAGTGACAAGCCGCGTAGCATTCAATATCGAACGTTGCCGCTCGTATACGGATGTTGCCTGGGATGCGACAATCGATGAAATATACTCGTGATCAATCGTGAAAGCGTTTTCCTTAAGGCTGCCAAGACAGAAGAGACCATAGAGCATACCCTGTGCATAGATCGGCACTGACGAAAGCGAGACAATCTTAGAGCCATCAGGATGATTGCTGCGGATAAAATCAGCAACTGCAGCAGCCCGTTCCTTCCCAATGGAGACATCGACTGAGGAAAAATCAATCTCTTTCTGAAGAAGACTCTCCCCGGCTTCTTTTTCCCACCCTTCCCAGAATGTCACCTGCATTTTTCGTGACCTTTGGTTCCACGACAACCAGATCGACAAGTCGAGTGGAATGATTTCCTTGATTGTATGATGGATGAATGAACTGACTTTGTCAAAAGTTTCAACATCAGGAATGGTTGAGGCGATCTCATACAAAACAGCGAATTGTTTCATCTTGCGTTTGGCATCTTCATAATGTCTGGCATCATCGAGAGCCATCGCAGCCTGTGACGCAAATGTGGTCAGCAGTTTCAAATCCTCTTTGCTGAAGCTTTCAGCTCCTGCCTTGTCAGTCAAATTGATAACACCAAGAATTTCGTTTTTGACACGAAGAGGAACACACAAAAGCGACTTGGAACGGTAGTGTGTCTTGGCTGCACGCCCGAATCGATCATCCTTTTCGATATCCTCCACAATCAACGGCTCGCCCGATTGTGCGACATGGCCTGCAATCGACGAACCAAGAGGGAGCGTTGTGTTCTCGATTACATGCTGATCGACACCGACAGCCGCCTGGATGCTAAGATTGCTTCTTTCTCTCTCGATCAGCATGATCGAGCCTGTTCGCGCACCGATGACTGTTGTCGCAAGATTAATTATCTGCGATAACAACTCAGGTAATTCGGATGTTGTCGAGAGAGATTTGCCCGCGCGATAGAGAGCGTTTATCTCAGCAATGCGGCGTTTCAGCAAACGATTCTTGTATTGCAACTCATCAACGAGAGCCTCTCTCGACCTGTCTGACAGCTTCTTGTCCATAGCTCGCCTTACGGCAAGCTTCAATTGCGAGAAATCAACCGGTTTCAACAAATAGTCATAGGCGCCTTCACTGACAGCTTCGACTGCTGACTCAAGCGAGGCATAGGCGGTCATCAATATCACTACCGACAACGGGTCTTTCTCTCGCGCCTCTCTCAAAAGCTCGATACCGTCTTTTCCGGGAAGTCTTATATCTGATAAGATGACGTCGTAATCGACTGCGGCGATTTTCTCAGAAGCATCGTTGCCATCTACAGATGTTTCGACCATATATCCGACACTGGTCAGGAGCGCCTTCAAGCTGTCGCACATTCGTTGTTCGTCATCAATTACGAGAATGCTGCCTGCCGGGTCGTCACTCATCGTTATTCTCCCTTTTGATCCGAGGAATCCTTATTACAAAGACAGCACCGCCTTCGCTATGGTTCAACGCCGAAATCGTCCCGTTGTATTTCTGAACTATGCCCTTACAGACCGCGAGACCAAGTCCTGTTCCCGATGCACCTTTGCGTGTCGTGAAAAATGGTTCGAAGACTCTTGGAAGATCCTCCTCAGGTATCCCCGGTCCCGTGTCCCTGAATTGTATCAGCAGGTCATCCCCATCGCTCTCCAGCGTCACGGTGATCGTACCTCCGGCTGGTGTAAAGTCAGTTGCATTCATAATAAGATTCAGGAACACCTGTTTCATCTGCTCAGGCGAAGCCATTATCATCGCTGGTTCAACCTGAAAGTCCTGTTCAACAGTCAGTCCCTTTTTCTCAAGGTGCATGGAAACAAGAAGCAATGTCTCTTCGAGCACTGCGCTAATATTGGTCTCTACTTCCTCGCCCGAATCAGGCCTGTAGAAATCGAGCAACTGTCTGACAATTCGAGCTATCCGGTCAACTTCCTCACTGACAATCCCAACATATTCGCTGGGATGATCGTTTTCACCTGTTTCGATTGACATCAATTCAAGATAGTTCTTGATAATACCAAGAGGGTTGTTGACTTCGTGTGCTACTCGCGCTGAAAGTTGTCCGAGCGCAGCGAGCTTTTCAGATTGAATAAGCTGCTCCTGAGTCTTGCGAAGTTCCTCGAACGCAGTTTTCTCACGCTCGAACAGGTTCGCGTTCTCAACTGATGCTGCAAGTTGATTCGCAAGGATCAGCAGAAAATCGCGGTCATCCTCGAAAAAAGGTGTCTGTGAAATCTTTGAGGTTACCAGCAGCAGTCCGCAAATCTCGTTTTTCAAACTCATAGGAATCACAAGTTCGCATTCACACATTTCGAGGATTCGGATATCATCGCAACCGGAAAGGTCCCTGCTGAGTTCTGCGAAGTCATAGGTGCGGCTCTGCTCGCTGGAGATATACTTTATCAGACGCCCATCACCTCTCAGCACAATATCACCCTCAGTTTCAAGAGTGATCCCTCTGTGGCGAGCAAGGATGAAATTGCTTTCATCTCCAATCATTCGGGAGAATATCGCAGCGCCGTTTATTCCCATCTGGCCGATGATAGTCAGGATTATCGCATCAAGAAGGTCATCGGTCTTGAGCACAGTATTCAAGTGTCTCGAAATCTCGAAAATCGTATACAGATCGAAAATCTTTCTTTTGAGACGCTTATTGGTTTGCGTCAACTCATCGATCTTGCTGTCCAACTCGACCTGCGATTGATCGATTTTCACCTGATTATCTTTGGCCTTACCTGACATATGACTCTTGCCTTCCACTCTGTTGATTATCGACAGAGCCGATGCTGAGGTTACCCATTATGTTTGGACACCTCTGCTTCTGAAGATTTCTCCAACTGTGAAATGTGAGCCTGTTACTATGAAATAGTCATCATCGACAGCTTCTTTCTCAGCCACCCCAAATGCCATAACGGCGTCTTCAACCACTGCGAACTCAATTCGACCGGCAATAGCATTCTGCACAAGTTCTTCCATTATCGCAGCACGAGGGGTCTTCGGGCGACAAATAATCAGTTTCCTCGTGAAGCGGGCTATTTGCTCAAACAGAGAGGAAAAATCCCTGCGCTGAAGAACTCCGAGCACCACAACAAATCTTTCCCCCGGAAAGACTGCCTCAAGATTCTCTGCAAGAGCCTTCATCCCATGAGGATTGTGAGCCACATCGAATATTGCTCTTATGCCGTTCTCAACAACCTGAAACCTTCCAGGCCAGTGAACGTTCCGCAAACCCTCGCCACTCATGTCTGTATTATCAACAATCCCGGCGTCCCTGAGCACATCGACAGTCAGAAGCCCAAGAGCGGCATTTTCAGCCATGTGAGCGCCGGACAAATTCGTTTCGAATGTTCTCGGCGGGTCTGAATTCCGGGAATATGAGAATTTTGTCGATAACATGGAGACATCTTCAACGCGATAGTTCTTTTCCAACAATAATCTCTCAATCGAGGTTTTTCTCTGGTTAGCGAAGTCAGAAAGAACATCGATCGCGCGAGCATCTGTCGCAGATGTCACAACCGGTACACCCTTCTTTATAATTCCCGCTTTCTCAGTCGCTATCTTTTCCATCGTGTTTCCAAGCACTTTGAGATGATCGAGCGCAAGTTGTGTTATTACCGAAATCGACGGTTCGATGACATTCGTCGCATCGAGTCGGCCACCAAGACCGACCTCTGCAATCGCGATATCGACTTTTTCCTCTTTGAAAAGCTGGAATGCAAGAGCTGTCGCCGTCTCAAAAAATGTAATTCTGTCTTTTCTTATGCGATCCCGATGATCCGCCACGAAGTCAGCCACGAACTCTTCGCTCACCTTTCGCTTGTTGATCCGAAATCTTTCTTTGTAGTCAACGAGATGCGGCGAGGTAAACTTCCCGACCTTGTAGCCATTCTCGACAAGCATCGCCTCTATCATTGCGGCAGTCGAACCTTTGCCATTTGTGCCCGCAATATGAACAACAGGATAGCAGTCTTGAGGATTACCGAGCCGGTTCAGAAACTTCGTTATATTTGTCAAACCGAGCTTTACACCGAACAGCTCAAGGTTCAACAGGAAGTCAAGAGCCTCTTGATAGTTCATAATCAGGTAAAATGACTTATGAGTTGACTCACGACTCGTTTGAGATCTCTGCGATGGACAATCTTGTCGAGGAAACCATGCTCCATGAAAAACTCCGAGCTTTGAAACCCGGGCGGAAGGTCTGCGCCTATGGTCTGCTTGATTACTCGCTGGCCGGCGAATCCGAGAAGAGCTTTCGGTTCCGCGATAATGACATCGCCAAGTGACGCATAACTGGCCATCACACCAGCGGTGGTAGGATTCGTAAGTATCGAAATGTACGGCGCGCGAACCTTGTCATATTCAGCAAGCAACGCAGACGTCTTCGCCATTTGCATCAGGGAGAGAATTCCTTCCTGCATTCTCGCTCCACCGCTACATGAAAGAATTATCAGCGGTATTTTCCTCATGGTTGCCCTCTCGATTGAACGAGCTATTTTTTCACCGACGACCGATCCCATAGATCCGCCAATGAATGAGAAATCCATCATAGCGAAACTGACCTCACGGCCATCGATCTTGGCATACCCGGAGATCACAGCATCATTCTGCCCGGTCTTCTTCTGAGCGGCTTTGATCCTGTCAGTGTATTTCTTCGAGTCCTTGAATTGAAGCGGATCACCGGAAATCAATCCGGCATCATGTTCTTCATAAAGGCCATCATCGAAAAGCAGCTTTATGTATTCTGTAGTGGCAAACTTAAAATGATAATCGCAATGGCTGCACGTATTCAAGTTCTTTTCAAGTTCTTTTACATATATGATTTCACCACACTCAGGACATTTCGTCCAGAGACCTTCCGGGATGTCTTTTCTGGTCTGAGATATCAGTCCTTGTTTCGATTTTCTAAACCACTCAACCACTGCTATTCCTTTCACCCAGATCGCAAATCATAACCACAGAATCCTCCAAAGGATTCTGATAGTAGTTCTTCGTGCGTTGGAATTCCCTGAAACCGAATTTCTTGTAGAGATTCTGCGCTACGTCGTTGGAGACTCTCACATCAAGAGCGATTGCCACACAGTTTTCATTTTCAGCTCTTTCGATCATGTGCTGCATCAACAGGCTACCGATTCCCATCCTGCGCATGTTTTTTTCGACTGCGAGATTTGTCATGTACGCTCTATCAGAGAAGAATATCCGCATATTTGCATAGGCAAGAACTCTGCCTGATGAATTTCGAACAACCGGCCAGTACGACGAATTGTCCCCGATGTCATCCTCGAACATGCTTCTCGGCCAGGCGTCATCAAGAAATGTCTCTCTCTCGATCCGGCAGATGTCGTCGATATCCTCCGGTGTCATTTCATCAATCCTAAACTTGTTTTCCACGTTGCTTAAACTTCAATTCCGCCTGCGACAAAGTCATGTAATACGGTTCGACCACATAATCGCCCGTCTTATTATTTCGAATCAGATAGAGACGCTCTGCCTCCCTGCAGACTGCTACCATATTAGCAACTCTGTGTTCCGAATTCGACAACCGAAATCTTGCAGGATTCCCTGCAATCTCTACAAACCTCTCAGCGCCTGAACCACACACCGTGCATTCATCAGCAACAATATCCGAAACCGCTTGAACATCACCGACGAATGGCTCGGATGCCAAATCATCAGGCGCCGGCAAATACTGCATATAGAATTCATCGCTCCTGCTGTGAATCGCTATCAATACAGGGTACAGTTCATCGGGCAATCCTAATCTTACAGCCGCGAATGAATCAACCGGCTGAACCGGCAATTGCTGCCCGACAGCCCATCCGAGTACACCCGCGAGACCAATCCGCAGACCGGTGAATGATCCGGGGCCGTTTACAACCGCAAGCAGATCAATCTCGTGCATCTTGAGCTTTGCAGCATCGAGGGCGTCAGTAATCCTGCCAAACAGGGGCGCTGAGTGCCCGATTCCGTCCCACCTGTGCGCGTAGTCATACCCACTTTCAGACACTATTCCGATCCCAAGCTGCATTGTAGATGTGTCTACTGCCAGAACATTCACGACAGAATATAGAACATGCCCGAATTGATGTCAATTAAACTGTCTGAATAGCAGGAGCCAGTCTCCAAGGCGCCGGAAAAGGCAGCTAACAGAAACAATCCCATAAAATTATTCATCATTGCAATCGACTGAAGAAAGCGTGGCAATCTCATGTGTGTAAATACACTGGTCAACAATCATAGTCATCCCCGCGAGAATAGATTCTTATCCTGCGTTTACGTTCCGAAACAATCTCCATCTCTATCGAAATAACAGCATCAGACATGGCTTCCGGGACACGATCAGCCCATTCGACCAGACTAATACCCCTGTCAGAATAAAAGTAGTCCTCATAGCCCAGATCAACGAGGTCTGCAAGTGTTTCGAGTCGATAGAAATCGAAATGAAATATCTCAGGCTGTCCCGAATATACATTGATCAAATTGTATGTTGGCGATGTTACCGCACCGTCATAGCCAAGCCCCTTGCAAATACCCTTGACCATGACAGTCTTCCCTGCGCCGAGTTCTCCCGACAATCCGACAATATTCCCCGCCTTCAACGATTTCGCTAGATTCTCACCGATAGATACTGTTTTTTCCGGTGATTCGCTGACTATCACAATCACTGGCATCAACGCCCCTTCGGTTTCAGCGTGGCAACCGGAAGTATGACTTCATCCATTGAAATACCGCCATGCTGGAATGTATCAGCATACTTGGATTCGTAGTGATGAAACTGGGTCGGATATACGAAATAGAAATCTTCACGCGCGAACAGATAAGTTGTGGACATTCCGAATCTCGGCAACCTGAACTTCTCCGGTTCTTTCAGGAACACAACGTCTTTCGGATCGCAATTCAGATTGTCGCCGTATTTGTATCGAAGATTTGTCGAAGCCTCGCGTTTACCTTTCACGAGTGTAGACCGTCCCGCAATCACAGAGCCATGATCTGTCGTGATCACCACAGTGCAATCAATCGTCGATAGATACTTCAGTATTTGTAACAGTGATGAATGTTCAAACCATGACTTCATCACAGATCTGAAAGCATTCTCATTGGGTGCAAGCTCCTTGAGAATCTCCGACTCGGAACGCCCATGCACAAGCATATCGACAAAGTTGAACACCATCGAGAAAAGCGGAGTATGCTGATAAGTTGGCAGTTTTCGCACAAGGTTCTCACCTTCTGAAATGTCCAGCACTTTCGCATACATCGGCTCACCATCCATTTTGACCCTCTTATTCCTGAGCTGACGCATCATCAATTCCGGCTCATACCTGTTAAGAGAAGCCTCGTCCCTGCTTCCCCTGCCCCACAAGTCCGGATACAACTCATGCAATGTGTCCGGGAAATCACCAAGAAAAATCGCATTGCGTGAAAACGGCGTCGCAGTAGGTAGAATTGAATAGTGAAAACCGAGATCAACAGTAAAAAGTTCATCGACAATCGGCTGGATTTTCATCCACTGATCGAGCCGCATGCAATCGACAACAATGAAGAATACCTGATGATTCTTTGCGAGATGAGGAAATACATACTTCTCAGCAACATCGACTGACAGCGGCGGGCGGGCGGGCGAATTGACCCAGCGCGGATACATTTTCTCTATGTATTTCCCGAATTCCGCATTCCACTCTTTCCTCTGACCGGCGAGAGTCTGGAGCAGATCGGCATCTCGGAACTCCGCTATTTCCAGTTCCCATGTCACAAACTGTTGGTAAACCTCAATCCAATCCTGCCATTCCAAAGGATCATACAGTTTCTGATTAATCCTGTTGAATGACTGCACATAGTCGCGTGTGACATGGTTCTCTCTGATCTTCCGTGTATCGAGGAGTCTCTTGATGACCAGTAATACCTGAGAAGCGTTGACCGGCTTGGTCAGGTAGTCACTTATCTTCTTGCCGATAGCCTGATCCATCAGGTCTTCTTCCTCGCTCTTGGTAACCATCACGACAGGGAGGTTCGGTCTGACAGTTTTGATTTCCTCCAATGTTGAGAGACCATCTCGCCCCGGCATCTGTTCATCGAGAAGCACAAGATCGTATTCATTTTCAACCACCGCAACAATGGCATCATCGCCCGATGACAATGGTGTTACTTCATATCCGCGATCCTTGAGGAATATCATGTGCGCCTGAAATTGATCGATTTCGTCATCAACCCACAGTATTTTTCGGCTCTGATCTTTTTCCGTCATTATATCTCCTGTGTCAGCCTTGAGTCTTGCCGGCCTCGGTAATCGGGAGCTCAATTTGGAACGTTGTTCCGAGACCGGGCGAACTCTCTTTAACAAAGATGTCGCCACGATGATATTTCGAGATTATCCTGTCAGTGAGAGAAAGACCGAGTCCCCAGCCCCTCTTCTTTGTAGTATATCCGGGCTGAAATGCTCTTTTCGCCTCCCCGGGCGTCATGCCCCGTCCATTATCAGAAACCTGAATGCAAACTTTCCTCAGATCCTTTGAAAACGATGACTTTATTTCTATCCTGCCGGTTCTCGCATCGCATGCCTGAAGAGCATTCTTGAGCAGGTTCTCGAAAGCCCAGCCGAGAAGCTCACGGTTGACTGCTACAAGCTTTGGCTCGGAACGCTTGAATTCAATACGTACGCCATCTCCCTTGTGGGGCAGCCGTTGCCTGAGATAGTCAGCCGTTTCTTCTATAATTTCCTCGACGTCAACAGTCGTAAGATCTGGTGTAGATCCGATCAGAGAGAATCTGCTCGCAATCCTTTCGAGTCTTCCGATATCGGCTTTCATCCTCGACAATATCTCTTCAGTCGGTATCGAGTCTGAATCATAACCAGAGAGTCCTTTATCTTCTTCCCGTGAACCGAGAAGCTCCAGCCATCCCATCAGACTCGAAAGTGGAGTGCCGAGTTGATGCGCTGTTTCCTTAGCCATACCAACCCAGATATTGCGTTGTTCGGCCCGCTTGATATTCCTGAAACCGATGAAACCCACAATAATGAAAAATGATATTACACCGACCTGCACTATGGGCATCAACTGGAGTTGCCGCACAAGCGGCGGATCACCATAGAACATCTTGTAGAACAGGCGGTCGTTCGAGATGATGTCAACGGACTGTTCCTTCGACTCAAGCTGTGCAAGAATTTCCCTCACCTTCGAGAGAGTTGCAGAATCCGCATCCGACGCCATGCCGTCCTCGATACCGTCTA
>JAJRZO010000481.1 GCA_024275215.1 Candidatus Zixiibacteriota bacterium
ACTCTTTGCAATGATTCTAATGGTCGGTTGCGGTGGCGGCAGGCAGGTTACAAGGATCGATCCCGGCACAACACAGGATCTGTCAGGTCGCTGGAATGATACCGACTCGCGGCTTGTCGCTGAGGAAATGGTCTCTGACTGCCTGTCGAGAGTATGGCTCGATGATTTCGTGCGCACTACCGGGAAAAAGCCTGTCGTGACAGTCGGCAGAATCCGCAACAAAAGTTCCGAGCATATCGACACTGAAGTGTTCACCAAAGATTTCGAGCGTGAACTTCTGAATTCAGGACGGGTTCGCTTTGTAGGCAGCAAACTCGAACGCGGTGATGTCCGCGAAGAACGCATGGATCAGCGCGACTGGGCATCCGAAGAGACAGTCAAGAAACTTCGCGATGAGACCGGCGCGGATTTTATCCTTCTTGGTTCGGTAAAAACGGTCACCGACCAGATTGAGGGCAAGAAAGTCATATTCTACCAGACTGATTTCGAATTGATCAATGTCGAAACCAACGAGAAAGTCTGGATCGGATCGAAAGAGATCAAGAAGAGCATTACGTGGTAGAACATCGGCATTTCTGTCGGAATAATCTTAGTCTTTTCATTCCGGCGATCATCGCGCTTTTGATTATCGGAGGCTGCGGATCGGTACGTACGCGAACCGGGTTCTATGAACCGATCACAAAGAGTCTCCAGATCGGTGACTATGCCGCAGCGGTGGCTGAAATTGAGGCGGCGAACGAAAAAGGAAAATACGGCGACAAAGATCGTCTGCTCTATTTCATCGATGCCGGCATGGCGCAACACTATGCAGGCGATTATGAACAGAGCAATGTTGATCTGACAGAGGCTGAATACGCCTCCGAGGACCTTTTCAGAAAGAGCATTACTCGCGCTGCGGCATCGATACTGCTAAATGATAATGTCCTCGAATACTCCGGCGAGGATTATGAAATCCTCTACACAAATTTGATCAAAGCGCTGAACTATTCATCGCTGGGTCAGTTCGATGATGCTTTCGTCGAAGTCAAACGTGCGAATCTGAAACTTGAACTGCTCGAACAGAAATATGGCTATGCCGTCACGGAACTTCAACGCGGAGCGGAGAGTGACACATCGGCAGTCGGGATCGAATACGAACTTGATGATGTCAGGTTCCACAATGATGCTTTCGCGCGGTATTTGAGCATGCGGCTATATGCCGCCGATGGCGCATGGGATGATGCTCGAATCGACTATGATTATCTTGTGAAGGCGTTCCGGACGCAGCCCGAAGTCTATGATTTTGCGATGCCGGAAGTCAGTTATCTGCCGAGCGAGGGGCGTTCGATCCTCTCTATTGTAGGTCTTGCGGGGCTGTCGCCTGTGAAACACGCTTTCGATCTCAGAATTAGAACCGACAAAGACCTTGGTCTTGTACAGGTACTTTTCACCGACTCGGAAGGCAAAGAATCTGAATACAGCCACTTTCCGATCAACATTGGGGCGGATTTCTATTTCAAGTTTTCGATTCCCCGGATTGTCGAGAGACCGTCCCGTGTGCGCGAAATCAGGGTGTATGCCGACGGCCTTAAGATCGGAAGGCTGCAACTTATCGAGGATGTATACAAAGTATCTAAAGAGGTTTTCCGCGCACGTAGATCAATGATCTATTTCAGATCTATAGCTCGCGCAATCGCGAAGGGTGTCCTCGCCCATAAGGCAAAGAAGAAGGTCGATACCGGCGGTCTCGGAGGGTGGCTTAAGAAGGCTGCGGTTGATGTCGTTACTGATTTCACGGAAGCTGCTGATTTGCGATGTTCGAGGTTACTGCCGGGTCGGATATATGTCGGAGATTTTGAGCTTGAGCCGGGAGTCTATGATCTGCGCATTGAGTTCATAGATTCAAACGGCGGTTTGATTTCAGCTACAGATGTTCCGCAATACAAAGTCGTCGAGCGAGGCCTCAATCTTGTGGAGGCGTTTTCACTGAAGTAGCTGCTTCTCGATAGCGGATCTTAAATCTTTTCCGGATACTTTTCCTAACAACTGTTGCCTTATCCTGCCCATTACATATTCTGCCCGTTGGGAATCGGTTGCGAAGTGTTTCTCGGAGGTTTTCGCTATTTCATCGTTGATGATTATTCGGAGTTGATCCTCGCTGACTGGCGAAAAATCATGCTTGCCGATAATATCAGCAATGTCCTTCGGATTGCTTGATTTGCAAAATTCGGTCAGCAACATCGGGATTGCTTCACGAGTGAACTTTTTGTTGGAATATGCCGCGAACAGATCGACGAGATCGTTATCGGTGATTCTTGAAGTGTTAAAGCCTTTGCGCCTGAGACTCTTGATAGTCTGAGTAATCACAGCACCAACCTCGTTGGGATCGACTTCACATGTTGAGATAATCCTGTCGAATACATTCTTTCTGTCCGATATGACCAGCGGCTTGATGATGTCATCTCTGATTCCAAGCTCGCGCCATCTCTGTTCAGTGTCCCATGACCGTTCGGGAAGATTCGATTCGATTCTGTCGAGCCGTTCTTTTGAAATCGGTATCGGTGGAAGGTCTGTATCGGGATACATGCGATCAGGACCGGGAAGGATTCGCTCAAAATCAGTGATCCCATTCCCGATATCCTGCCTTGTTTCATTCGGCACGCCCCTGATTGCATCGAGTGCGCGGAATTTGATTTCTTCAAGCGCAGTCTCGACATCATCATCAGCGCCCCATACGACAATAACAACATCAGTCAGCTTGCAATCTGTGATTTCTTTAATCTGCGTCCATTCATCCTGCGTAAGCTCGGATTCATCCTGTGCATCGGAATGGAATATGTTCGGCATTTTGTCGAGACATGCGATCACCCTGATTCTGCCTGCGAATTCAGACGAGAATGTCTTTCCGGGTTGGACCGGATATTTCAGCAGTCCAGCGAAACCTGTAAGTTTTGCGCACTTGACCGATCCTCCGGAATTGAGCGCAGTGCGAATCGAAAGGGATTCTGTCGAGGACAATATCGATGTCAGATCATGTTTGGTTAGCACAAGACTTTTTCTTGATATCCCGCGAGACTTGATCGTGTCGCGAATATCGAGCAACGCTTTCTGTCGCAACGCTTCTATATATGTCAAATCACGGACATATCCGGTTTTGGCGACGCCTTTGATTTCAACGCGTGTGCCGCCATTGATACTGACATTGACATCCTGTCTGACAGATCCGATACCACGCCGCACCTTGCCGGAGGCTTTCAGCATCCGACCGATGATTTCGTTGACTTCCATCGCTTCGTCAGGATTGAGCATATCGGGATAGGTGATGACTTCGACCAGCGGTGTCGAGAGTCGATCGGCTTTGAATGTGATAGTGTGCCCTATATCGGATATTTCGCGGCAGGCATCTTCTTCGAGACATATCTGAACAATCCTGATTTTTCGATCTTTGTATGGCACCCAGCCCTCGACCCCTACGACTACTGTCCGCTGAAATCCTGTCGGGATGCTGCCATCGAGATATTGTTTGCGTGAGATATGGATTTCGTCCACGATACTGCAATGCAACAGCATCGCGAGTTCGATTGCTATATCGAGCGCTTGTTGATTGATCTCGAACGGCGGTGTGTCATCCATTTCGTATGTGCAGGTACTGCCCCTGTTGAGTTGATAGATAACCTGCTTCTTAGTCTTGAACTCCATCAACGCAGTGCCGTCATATTCGCCGAGTTCAGAAAGCGTCGGGCGCATGTGGCGGAGGATGGTGGCATCGGGCGGATCATGGCGAAGCCCGACAGGGCAATGGCAAAACAGCTTTTTCTCGGTGTCGAGTTGTTGATGTATTTCAAGCCCGCATTTGAATCCGAGCTTCTCAAAATCAACTGGCGGCAAATCTTTTCTCATATCTCACATTCCCCTCAGGGTTTGAAAAAGCTGAATATATGTCAGATGCCTGTCAGGCTCAAGCGGAAAACGACATGCTCTGGGAACAAACACTGGCATGCCTGTGCTCGGCAAACGTCCACATGTGCCGAATCCATGCGTTTTGAAATCGGCGATGAGGTGGAGTTGTCCCGGAGTAGGTCGTGTTCCGAATCCCGCAGAGGGGGATGGGAAACGCGACAATATTTATCTTTGTAGTCCGAATGTCGGGTTTCTTGCAGGCTTCGCCTGCTGCGGAACACCGACCTACTCAGGCTGTGCTATAAATAATTTTGGATTGTAACTCACGTCCCCTCGGGACGTGAGAAGAATCTGATTGACAGATTGCTATGTGTAGCCAATCTTGTGCGCTGCGTTAAAAAATAACAGGAAGCTATGATACAGGCAAACAATCTCTGCAAGGTATTCAAGGACAAAAAACGAGGCGAGGTGCGTGCTGTCGATGGTGTGTCGTTTGAGTGCAAATCGGGCAAAGTGTTCGGGTTGCTCGGTCCGAATGGTGCTGGCAAAACTACAACGCTCCGAATGCTCTCGACTGCGCTGAAACCGACATCAGGTACAGCGTTCATCGACGGCATCGATGTCGAAAGAGAACCACAGCGCGCACGCAAGAGGATCGGATTCTTGTCAGGAAACACAGGGCTTTACGGGCGCCTGACTGCTCGCGAGATGGTCAGATATTTTGGCAGACTGTATGGTATGCAAAAAGATGTCATTGCTGAACGTATCGATAAGATATTCACACTGCTTGATATGCACGATTTCGCCGATGTTCGCAACGATAAACTCTCCAGCGGCATGAAGCAGAAAGTTTCCATTGCTCGTTCTGTCGTCCACGACCCGCCGGTTATGGTTTTCGATGAGCCGACTACCGGTCTCGATGTCATGTCATCCCGTACGATTGTCGGTTTTATCAAACAGTGCTGCAATGATGGCAAATGTGTCATCTTCTCGACGCATATCATGAGCGAGGCTGCGAGGCTGTGCAACAGGGTTGCAATTATTCATAAGGGCAAACTTTATGCCGATGGGACAGTCCATGAAATCCTCAGCTCTTCAGGATGCGATAATCTGGAAGACGCATTTATAAAGATCATCGGAGAATAGGCATGCATCCCGGAACAGTATGGACAATCTATAAGAAAGAGCTTACCGACACTCTTCGGGATCGTCGCACATTGATCTTTATGCTTGCAATTCCTATGGTTGCGATCCCCCTGTTGATAATGGCGATCTCTCAACTGATGATGAGCCAGATCACGAAGCAGATCGAGTATGAATCGATGGTTATCGTTCAAGGTGCCGAGCACGCTACAGATGATCTGATGGCACGATTTCGCGATGCCGGAACATTAAAGCTGCTGACGGAAAATGAGTATCGCGCAAGCGACTCGACCCATAAAGGTGATCTGAAAGATGCGCTGATTGCCGGAGATTTCGAAGCATTGGTTGTTATTCCGGAGACATTCGATTCTGCGATTGAATCGGAGACACCTACGACTGTGGAAATATACTATGATCAAGCAGAAATGAAATCGGAGTTCACAGTTGATAAACTCAGGGATGTTCTCGATCCGTACAAAGAGCATGTTGTCGAACAGCGTCTCAAGAGCCGCAATATTCCTGCGGATGTGATTGAACCGTTTGATGTCAGTAAGCACAATGTTGCTCCGATGAGAAAGCTCGCGGGTGAAAAAGTCGGAGCCATGCTCCCGTACATTGTCATCCTGATGTGTTTTATGGGGGCTATTTATCCCGCGATTGATCTTGCGGCAGGTGAAAAAGAGCGTGGGACACTGGAGACACTGCTTGTTTCTCCGGCATCGAGAGGGGATTTCGTCGTCGGCAAATATCTGGTTATTCTCACGACGAGTCTCATCGCTGCGCTCATGTCACTCGGTTCACTGACATTTTCGATCAACTATATGGTCAAAGGTCTCGCATCGGAAATCGGCAAGATGCTGATGTTGCAACTCGATGTCAGCACTGTTTTGCTAATCATTCTTGTAGTGTTGCCGATGGCGGGCATATTCGCTGCGCTGTTGCTGTCAGTGTCGGTATTCGCGCGGTCGTTCAAGGAAGCTCAAAACTACAGCAATGCTCTAATGATGTTGATAATCCTTCCGGCGATTGCATCGATGCTGCCGGGTGTGGATATGAGCTATCAGCTTGCGCTGGTGCCGGTATTGAATGCCAGCATGATTATCAAAAACGCCGTTTCCGGTACCGTACAATGGAATTATGTTGCGACAGCATTTGCCGCATCGGTCGTCTATGCAGCTATTCTGCTCTTCTTTGCTAAGAAATGGTTTGAAAAAGAATCAGTCTTGTTTAGGACATAAATATTTTATAAAAGGAAGTAACATGATCAACAGCATTGATGAATTCAAACAAGCGTGGAAAAATACTACGGAATCAACAGTTAAGTTACTGTCAGCGCTCGACAACGCTTCATTGTCACAGAAGGTCGCAGATGGTCATCGGACGCTTGGTCGAGTAGCCTGGCACATAATCCAGACGATTCCTGAGATGGCGAATCACACCGGCCTGAAGGTTGCTGGGCCATCGGAAACTGATCCTGTGCCGACGTCTGCTGATGAGATTCTTAAAACATACGAAACAGCTTCATCCTCCCTTGCCGAGCAAGTGTCATCAAACTGGAACGACGAGACTCTAATGCAGGAGGATGACTTGTATGGCGAAAAATGGAAACGTGGTATGACGCTTGAGATGCTAATGACTCACGAGGTTCATCATCGTGGGCAGATGACAGTATTGATGCGCCAGGCAGGTCTGAAAGTCCCCGGAATTTACGGCCCCTCAAAGGAAGAGTGGGAGCAGTACGGTATGCAGGCGCCTGAAGTGTAGTTCGTGTTTGCAGCGGACAAATAAAATATTTTTATGTGTCAGGTGAAAAAAGAATTGACACTACCGATGAATTTTGTAAATTCACGCAACAACCAGAGAGATTATAACGTAGAGCGTTCATAAAAAGATAGACAATTAACCTTAACCGTGAGGAGACGAATGGTTCGAATGAAATTTACATCCGTACAGAATTGCATTCTGGAACTCGTATGGTTCTCCGGCGGGAGAGGTATGTCATGATCTGAAGCTGATCATGCAAGCTTTCAGCCCGCTGTGACCGGATGGTTCGGCGGGCTTTTTCGTTGCCGGACTGTCATAAAAATGACGCATTGACAAAGTGAAGGCATGACAATGGAAAGTGATTTCTACGAAGACGAAAAGATAAGGCCTGAAGAAGACATAGACTCAAAAAAAGCATTCAAAAAGCTATTGCCGCTGCTCCGACCCCATAAGCGCGGATTGCTGCTTTGCCTGGTGTTGCTGTTCTCGGCTACGATTCTTTCACTGATCTGGCCTGTATTGATGAAACGCGCACTCGATGTTAACATCAAGAACAGTGATTTCGAAGGGTTGCTCCTGACGGTTGCGGCAATCGGATTGATCCAGATTGTTACGCTCGTGTTGCAGTACCTACAGCGCGTCAAACTGGAGATCATCGGTCAGGATGTAATGGTTGATTTGAAACGAAAGCTGTTCAATCACATTCTTTCACTCGATGTTTCTTTCTTTGATCGCAATCCGGTAGGGCGGCTATTGGCGCGGGTTGAAACAGACACGGAGTCTCTAAGGATGCTCTTCACGAATACGGTTGTCCTGATAGTTGGTGACTTGATTCTGATCGTCGGCATCTTTGGGTTGATGTTCTATTTCAGTTGGAGGCTGGCATTGATCCTGGTGACGATAATGCCGATAATTGCGGTTCTTGTAATTATATTCGAGCGAGTAACTACGCCGAGGTTTCTCGCTGTTCGCAAGAAGATGGCCGAAGTGACCGCGCAGTTGACTGAGTTCCTGCATGGCATGTCAATCATCCAGATATTCCATCGGGGATCGTACGCGCGCGAGCGTGTGTATCACGCGAACAAACTCAAGTTCGATGAGGACAAGTTTGTGAACATAGCGGTCTGCGTGTTTTTCAATACTGTCTTTTTCTTCGAATATGTGATGGTTGCGCTGACATTGTTTTTCGGTGTCTACTGGATCGAACAGGGTGCTGTCACAGTCGGGACAATCGGCATGTTCATTGTGCTGATATGGCGGTCGTTCGAACCGATCTGGCGGACATCGGAACAACTTGCCAGTATCCAGAAAGCGATAGCCGGTGCGAAGAGGATATTTGCGCTGCTCAACGAGAAACAGAACCTTCCCGATCCTGCTGAGCCGGTCGAGATCGGTTTGATCGAGAAGGGCATACGTTTTGAAAATGTGTCGCTGTCATACAACGATGACGGCAACTATGCGCTCAAAGATGTGACATTCGAGATTCCGGCAGGTCGCCGAGTAGCATTGGTCGGCGTAACTGGTGGTGGAAAAACTTCAGTTATATCTTTGCTGCTGCGGCTATACGATCCGCAAAAAGGGAAAATTACGATAGACGGCGTAGACATCAGGAATATGCGCAAAGCTGATCTGCGCAGGAGATTCGCACTTGTTTTGCAGGATATACTGCTTTTCCCGGGAGACATCAAATCGAATATCTCTCTCGAATCGGATGATATATCATTCGAAAGAGTAATCGAGGCGTCGAAAACAGTCGAGGCTGACCGTTTCATCACGCGGTTGCCTGACGGGTACTCGACTGAAGTCTCAGAGAAAGGCTCGAATTTCAGTCGTGGCGAAAGACAATTGCTGTCGTTTGCAAGAGCGCTCGTGACAGATCCCGATGTCCTGTTGCTCGATGAAGCGACAAGCTCTGTTGATCCTGAAACCGAGAGCACCATTCAGGCTTCTTTGAAGAAGCTGATGGAAGGGCGGACATCGCTGATAATCGCGCATCGTCTCTCGACAATTCTCGATGTCGACGAGATCATGGTGATTCGTCGCGGTGAGATAATCGAGCGTGGAACTCATACGGAGTTGATTTTGAAGGATGGATATTACTCCAAGTTGTTCCACCTGCAGTTCAAGAGTAGAAATGGAGTCGAGTCAAATGTTGGATAAATTGAAGTGGTTGTTGAGTTATTATCGCGGCTACTGGTATGTGCTGGCGGTACTGGTATTGTTGACACCTGTACGGACAGTGTTCCAGGTTTCGATTCCGAGGCTGATCGAATTTACGGTCGACTTCGTGAAGACAAGCGCGGTACCATCGAACGCTGTAGCGGTCTGGCTTGCCGAATTCGGGGCTGATTACGGCTTCTCGACTGCAGCAACATATTCGTTATCCCTGGTGATCCTTGGTCTGTGTGCGAGTGTGCTCTATTGCTTCGTACAATGCCATCGCGCATGGATGAATCTCAGGCTCGAATGGGCTTTTCGTCAGAAGGCATTCGACGGCATCACTCAGCGCGGACCTGACTTTTTCAATAAGTTCCGAACTGGTGATCTTGTCACCAGAATGACTGACGATGTCGCTGAAAAGCTGTCATGGTTCGCGTGCTCCGGTGTGTTCAGACTCTACGAAGCTGTTCTGATGGTGATTTTCACTATCGCGATGATGGCTATGATCGATCCGATACTGACGATCTGGTCGGTTGCGCCGTTGCCGTTTCTGATTCTGGTCTTTTTCAAGACTTCATCGCTGCTGGACAAGCGATATGACCATTTGCAGAAGCGAATATCGCGGTTCAATGATGTCATGGAAGCGTGCTTCAGTGGTATCAGGGTTGTCAAAGCGTATGTAAGAGAGAAGGCGCAGAAGGCGAAGTATGATATCGCTGTAGCCGAACGTCGGGATGCTGAGATCGCGACTGTCAGGACACAGGCTGTCATCGAATCGCTGTATATGTATATCTGGCAGTTCGGCATCATTATTGTTTTGCTTGCGGGCGGGTATTTCGTGATGAATTCCGGATTGTCGCTCGGGAAACTGATCGCGTTTGTATACTATGTCGTGTATCTCGTTTTCCCGATGTTCGACATCGGACAGTTTCTGGTCAAGTCGAGACAGTCGGCGGTTTCGATCGGCCGTCTGATGGAACTTGAGAAAATGGAACCGATGGTCACTGACGGCGTCACAGCATCAGGAGATGGTAATCTGAGTGGACACATCAAGTTCGATCACGTGACATTCGGGTTTACAGGTCTCAAACGAAATATCATTGATGATATATCGATGGAGATCAAACCGGGCGAAACTGTTGCGCTGGTCGGGCGCGTCGGATCCGGCAAGAGCTGGCTGATAAACATGATTCCGCGTCTTGTTGATCCGACAGCCGGCAGGATCGAAATAGATGGTCGTGAGTTGAAACAGTTGCAGTTGGAGAGCCTTCGCTCGCAGATTGGATATGTTCCGCAGGAACCGGTATTGTTCAGTGATACGATCAGGAATAATATCATCCTCGGACGGGAAAATATTCCTGACAATCTGATCGACTGGGCGGTGGAGATTTCGCAATTGAAAAGCGAAATCGATTCGCTCCCGAACGGTATCGAGACAGCCATCGGCACGCGAGGTATGATGCTTTCTGGCGGTCAGAAACAACGTCTATCGCTGGCGAGAGCCCTTGTCGGTAAGCCGAAGATTCTGATTCTCGATGATTGTACATCCGCGCTCGATTCATCGACTGAAGCCGCGTTGTGGGATCGATTGCATAAGGTCATGCCTGAGATGACTGCTATTATGATAACGCATCGACCCGACACTCTGGAGCAGGCTGACAGAATCTATGTGCTTGAGAATGGACATATCGCTGAGCAGGGATCGCATGACGATCTGTTGACTTGTGATGGCGTGTATGCAAAGATGTACAAGCGCTATCGACTCGAAGAGGAAGTCGCGTTTGAGTAATCCATGTAGGTCAAGCGGCCTGCCCGCTTGACAATTAGACGATTGTCAAGCGCGAGCGCGCTTGACCTACAAAGCTTTAAGTAGCTCACGCTCATTTGGAGCGTGAGATTCTTGTGTAGGTCAGGAGCCCTGTGCTCCTGACAATTCACTTAAAGAATTTCTCAAATATCTCTGTTGCTTTGCTGAATGGATCAGACGCGCCTGATGCGATTTC
>JAJRZO010000482.1 GCA_024275215.1 Candidatus Zixiibacteriota bacterium
CCAGTGAAAGCGTATGACTTCGATACGTACCTCGATCTTTTCTGGGTTGCGGCTCAATCGGGAATGCTCTGGACTAACACGGCTGGAGATATATCGACGGATTTCCATCTGATTTCGCTTGTGGATTCTGCCATGCAGCGAATTCAGCCGACAGATAAAGATATGTGGGTGTCGAGCAGGGAAGTATCTGCGAGAACGATAAACGGAGCGATCTGGAGGCTCGAAAGAGTTAATACTGATCCGCTCAAATATGATTTCTATGCCTTATACGATACGCTCTCCAATCTTACCGGCGACTGGATCACCGCACTCGGAGTGCAGTATGATGATGACAGATCAATAATCTGGGCATCTACCCGCAAGACCGAGGGCGGACGCGATGGTGTTACATTCACTCGCGATGACGGCAAGGAATGGCAGCAGGTGCCGGACACGATCAGAGCATGGAATTTTGCATTCGACAATGGTGATGTTTATATTGCTGCGACTGAAGGCTTGTTCAAGCGGCCTGAATCTGATCCGACGCTCGAAAAGCTCGAATTCCTTCAGACCGGTTACCCGCGCAGAAGAATTATACCAACTGCCGAGTTTTTCAGTGTCAGGATTGTCGATGATGTTCTCTGGGCGGGATCGAACGATGGAATCGTTGTCGATTCGTTCGGAGCATCGACTGAGATACTAAGAGAATTCAGTGATGAAGATGTACCATACGTGTCGCCGGTTCCGGCATCGCCGACGAGAGGGCTTCAATTTCTCAGGTTCCATTACAAGCTCGCAGAGTCTGACTATATCACAATTAAAATTTACGACTTTGCTATGAATCTTGTGAAAACAGTCGTGGATAATGAATTCAGGACGCCGCGAGAAGCCGCAGATCAGGATGATGAAGATACCTGGGATATGAGAAACGGTGATGGCGATATCGTTGCATCAGGCGTTTATTTCTTCGTAGTGGAGAAATCATCAGGTGAAAAAGAATGGGGCAAGATCATGGTGTTGCCATGACGAGGGTATGCGATCTATGAGAATTATTTGCGTGACATTGCTGAGCCTGTTGCTTCTTGTGGGAAATGTCGCTGCCGAATCCGAGAGCGGAGGGTACACAGCGTCATACCTGCAGCTTGGACTTTCAGCCCGTGCGACAGCGATGGGGCAGGCGTATTATGCTGTGTCGGATGATGCCGTGTCTGTTTTCTACAATCCTGCTGGCGCGCCGCATATTCTCAGAAAAGAGGTTGGCTTTTCATATCGTGTTATGGATCTGGATCGCAGGCTCGGGTATATCTCTGCAATCATGCCGGTCAGGAATGAGGCCACGATTTCTCTTGGATGGATATTCGCCGGTGTGAACAATCTTGCCGAGAGAAACAGCCGTGGGGAGATTACCGGCGATCTGGCATATTCTGAGAATGTGCTTTCGCTCAGTTTCGCGAGGCGTTTTTCCAAATATGTCTCTGTTGGCGGAACTGGCAGGTATTATTTTTCAAAACTCGCGAATGTGACGACTAATACTATTGGGATCGATATCGGAACATATATCAAACTTGAGCCGGATGCCGGTCTTGGCGAGTCATCATTTATCGATTTGCTGAGATTTGGTTTTGTAGTAGGGAATCTCGGTGCTAAATATATCTGGACTACCGGCGATTACTGGGGACAGTTCGGCGAGCAGGGTGACTCCCGAACTGATGATTTTCCGCTTTTGATCGGGGGCGGTGTTTCTGTGCTGACATTTGACAGCAAATTGCTGGTAGCGGTCGATGCGCGGAAATATAAATGGCATGATCTGCGTTTCAATGCGGGAGTGGAATATGCTCCGCAGGATGCCTTGAGATTGCGCGCGGGACTTGATGATTTCAATCCGACATTTGGCGGCGGCGTTCGCAGGAAACTCGATTCTTTTGAACTTTCAATCGACTATGCCTTTTCGGCATCGAAAGCCGGAGAACGATCCGATCACATTTTCTCATTGGGGTTATTGTTCTAATTGCTGTCTCTGAAATCTGTATTCCAAGAGTATGTATATGTTTGTAAAAAAAACGATTTGCCTGGCGATTGCGATGCTGATGGTATTGTCGGTTTCAGAGTTGTCGGCAGGTGAATTTCGTGACTCTGATATCAACGGTGTCGCGGGAATGAAGATCACACCGGGGGCGGCTCAGGCGGGAACTGCCGAGGCATTTGGATCTGTTGCTAATGATGTTTTTTCGCTTTACTACAATCCTGCCGGAACTGTCTATGCAGGGGAATACTCAGTCGGATTTATGCATCATGAGTGGACCGAGGGAGTGCGCTCGGAATACGTGGGATTTATCTGGCGTCCTGACAAAGTTGCTGTCGGTTTATCACTTCAATACAATTCTGCAGGCGAACTGGAACGCCGGGAGATTCCATCATCCGAGCCGCTCGCAATGTTCGATGCTCAGGATATTGCCGCAGGATTGACGGCAGGATTTTTTATCTCGCCGGAACTCTCATTTGGAGCGACGGCGAAGATAATCTACGAGAGAATCGACATATCTTCCGGAACGGCGTATGCAGTTGATCTCGGCAGCTACTATGAGTTCACGCCGAACATTCATGTGGG
>JAJRZO010000022.1 GCA_024275215.1 Candidatus Zixiibacteriota bacterium
CTGTAGTTCACTATCCAGACGGGATCATCAGGACCAAGAACATCTGCTTCCACACCGTTGATCTTGACAGTGATTGTATCATTTACGTCTGCACCCTCATCGACGTCTGGTGTTAAATCATCATCAAGGTAAACCGGAAGATAGCCATACTGGCCTGTGTTCTCGACAATGAATCGACCACAATGAACACCATCGGGATCATACGTATCGACAATCGCTCCGACAGGCAACGGTTGTCCGTTCAGGGTCGAACTTTCGCTGAAGAAATGCACCCACTGATCTGTTGGTATAACATCGGCGTTTGCGGATGACGCCACAAAGACAGACAACAACAAGAGAGGTAACAGCCAGGCGGAATTTCTAATAAGTTTTTTCAAGAGGTCACCTCCGAGAATTAGCAGGGCGGCTTTCTTACCGCCCTGCTGTTAAATGGCTGTTACTTCATCAACATCATCTTCTTAGTCATAGTATAATCACCGGATGTCAACTTGTAGAAGTAGACTCCGGACGATACTGTGCGCCCGCTCAGGTCGCTGCCGTTCCATTCGACCGTGTAGTCGCCTGCGGCTCTGTATTCGTCAACCAGAACATTCACAACATTACCAAGAAGATTGTAAACAACCAGGCTCACGTGAGCGTCTTTGCCAACGCTGAACGAGATGCTGGTACTCGGATTAAACGGGTTCGGATAGTTCTGCTTCAGTACAAAAGCATCCGGAAGAGTAACATTGCCGCCGCCCAGCGAATTCAGGGCGCCAACCTCGACACGATCGCCGTGTCCAGTCCACTCAAAGTTCTCTTCAGTAGCGACACCGTCTATCACGAGATGGAATGTGCCGCCAGTTGTCGGACCTTCAAACTTGTCTGAAGTTGTATTGTCATCGCCATAGACAGCCATGAAGCCGAGTTTGCCTGAGGACTTGACCTCGAACGCACCGCAAATTGTGCCGTGCTCATCGACAGCCTCGACAACAGAACCGGCTTCCAGCGCACGACCGTCAACCGTAACATTGCCGCCAAAGACATCCACCCACTGAGTCGTAGGAGTAACATCTTTCAACACGGCAAGCTTGGCCGATGGCTTGTCCGGTGTGCCAGTGAAAGAAGCAGCCACCGGAGCTCCGGGATAGGTCAGCATAACATCATCGGTAACTTTATACCAATAACCGAAGGTCGGTCCAAGATGCGTGAGGTCGGACAGACCCGGATTCTCAGGATCGTAGACCATACCGCCTTCTTCACAGTCGAATCCAAGAGCGACAACCAGAACATCCATAATGGAAACCAGAGCATCCTCTGTCATCATAACGCCGGTGGGCAGGTATGACGCAAGGTTCCAACCTTCTTCGAGAGAGATCGGAGTTGACGGATCAACCGGCAGTCCTGATACGCAGAACTCCATCGCGTCAGTCATCTTGACCCAGTAACCATGATAGTGGTCAACTGTCTCAAGCGTTGAGAACTCGGGATAATCAGGATCGTAAGTCATCGCGCCCTGCTCGAATCCGAGCACGACTTCGACGTAATCCATAATCGGAGCCATCACGACTTCGATGTCATCAACTTCCGTATCGACATTCCACGAGATCAGATTCCAGCCCTCGCAGAGATCCATACAGACTTCTTTTATGATGTAACCATCGAAGCAGGCTTCGAAGTTATCGCCATTCTGGGTCCAGTAAACCGGAGCACCAAGATACGGAGTCATATCATAGCCGTTCAGCTTCACAGTAATCGGGTCACCCGGATCACAACCTTCGTCGAGACCAGGCGTGTACTCGTCATCGCGGTAAACCGGCATGAAACCATACTTACCCAATTCGGTAACGAAATACTGACCACAGAGAATGCCATCAGGATCATAAGCCTCTACGACATCGCCCGGAAGAATAGGATAATCTTCAAACATGGCTTCGTCGCAGTAGAGGTTCACCCACTCGTTTGTAGGAGCAAGGTTACCAGTCGGCGTCAGAACGATCACCGCATCGCCAATGGGAGCTGTCACCAACAAGGATGCCGGATAGTAGCCGCCTTTGTAAGCGTGAAGCGTGTAGTCACCCGGATCGTAACCGAGGAACTCAAACGAGCCGTCGCCTGCGGAAATCGCAGTCTCAAGGATGCTGCCTGATGGGTACACATCCCAAAGCTCGACTGTCGCACCTGCGATTGGCGTATCAGCCGGATCCTGCACTACTCCAGCGATACCTTCATATATCGGAGGACCAACGTGCAAGTCGACAATTATCAGTTGCGGTGAGCCATCAGCATCACCAGCATCGACTGTTATCGAATCGATGTAATCACCTTCAGTAAGACCGGTGATATCGACTGAGAGAGTTATCGTGCCATCGTTTATTCCCGATGTCGGAGCAATGCTCAACCAGGTACCGACATGAGTCCATGCATCCCAATCGAAATCAGTATCACCACAGTTGATGACATCGAGAGTCTGGTCAGCAGGATTCGGACCACCCTGAATCGCATTGAATGTGAATGAGTTTTCACTGACATCGAGACAGGCTTGCTGCACTTCAAGAATCTCAATCGATCCCGCATAGAAAGCAGGATAGACAGGAAGTCCTTCAGCATCAGCGTACATCAACTCGTTTGCAGGTTCGATAAACGCTGAATCAATCGGAACAATACCCGGCGCCGCGCCTGAATCAATCGAGAAATACAGATTCGCCATCAGGCCTCTGCCGACAGGAATCAGCGGCTCGTCGATAACAATCACACCTGTAAGCACAGTCTGTACGACATTGTCAATCGCGACTGGCTTTGTTGCGACATAATCGACTCTCGAACCGATAAACGAAACCGAGTCGCATGTAATGCCGTTGAAATCCTTTGTAAAGAACTGATTGAAGATCAGCGGAAGCGAGATGCCTGACAGTTCTTCACCATTGCTGAATGTAACAGGTACAACAACCTGATCACCGGGCATACCGCTTGTATTGCCAACCCAGACAGTATCGCCTTCGAGAACCGGCGGCTCTGTCACTTCGAGTTCCACAATCGCTATTTGCGGCGAGTTGATCGCATCCCCAGATTCAACAAAGATAGTATCAACATATGTATTTCCAGCCGTCAACGACGGGCCGGTGTCAATCGAAAGCGTCACCACCGATGGCGCGGTTCCTGAGGCTGCCGACATATCGAGCCAGCCGGTTGTCTCAGTATCATACGCTGTCCAGTTCAAAGTTCCGGAGCCAACGTTTGTGATGTTCAGATCCTGATCGGCAGGAGCAGGTCCGCCCTCTTCCCATGTGAAGAAGAAGTAGTTCGGATCAAGCTCGATTTCCGGCACACCGGTTACAACCAATTCAACATGAACAAACACTGTGTCGCCAATTGCATCCTTGTCCGGAACATTCTGTGTGATGACTAAGATGTCGTGATAGACGCCTTCAGTCAAACCTGCCACGCTGGCAGTGACTGTCATCACCGACGGTGTCGTGCCAAAACTCGGGTCATAGCCCAGCCATGGGGCAGCCTTTTCCATATCAAGAACCACCCAAGGGAGTTCAGTATCGGGAGAATCGGTCGATGTAATAGAAACTTCCTGAGGATCAGGATCGGGGCCGCCTTCGACAGCAGTGAAGCTGAGTTCACTCGGCGCAATCATCAGCAGCGGTTCTGTGCCTATTGTGAGCACGACCGGAATAGTATCAGCAGCCATAGGTTGCTTATCAACTTCGCTTACGATGATCGTATCGTGGTACTCGCCGGCTGTCATACCGGTCACATCCACCATGACATCGACATCAAGAGCATTTGTACCTGAGTAGTCGGAAAGTGTGAGCCAGGGCTGAGAGTTGCTTGCAGCCCAGAATAAATCACAGGTTCCGCCGTTTGTAATATGCAAAGTTTGCGGAGTCGGATTTGCGCCACCCTCCTGAGCGTCAAAGGCAAAGCTCGCAGGTGAAGTCTGCAACTCGGCAGGAGAGCAATTAATAACCAGCAGCACTCCGACATAGACAGGACTCTCGTTGACACCGTCATGTGTAATCACGATGGTATCCAAATACATACCTTCAGTGAGCCCTGTTGCGTCAACCGACACATCAATATCCGCAGGCGCAGTGCCTGACGTACTTGAAAGTAGAAGCCAGCTTACATCTTTTGTGGCGGACCAGTTCAGATCGCAAGTACCTGTCTTGCTAATACTCAATGTCTGAGCAGATGGATTGGGACCGCCTTCGACAACATTGAATGACAAGACAACAGGATCAACTTCGATCTCAGCCGGAGCGCACGTAATATTCAGAGTAACGTCAACCATCTGAGGATCATTGCTGGCGGCAGGATCGGTAACCCACAATGATGTTGCATAAGTGCCGACAGCCAGACCTGAGATGTCAACACTCAGGACGGTGAATCCGTCACCGGTTCCCGTTACTGGAGCTTCGGTCAACCACAGCGCGTCATCTCCTGCAGTCCAGTTGAGTGTGCCGCCGCCGTCGTTTGTAATCCAGACTGTGTCATCAGCCGGATTCGCGCCGCCTTCGACAGCATCGAATGTGATGCTGGTCGGATCGAGCACGATCACAGGCGGAGGTTCGGCAATGTTCAGTGTCACCGGAACTGTCTGCGGATCATTTGTCGCAGCAGGATCAGAAACGGTCACTGTGGCAATGTAGGTGCCGGCAGTCATGCCAGTAATATCAACAGATAGAACCGTTGAACCGTCACCGGAACCGCTGGTTGGGTTAAGAGTCAGCCATGTCACATCATCATCTGATGCTGTCCAGTTCAATGTTCCGGAACCGGTATTTGTAATGTTCAAAGTCTGAGTCGCCGGATTAGCTCCGCCCTCGACAGCATTGAAAGTAAAGCTTGTCGGGTCAAGATTAATCGTTGGTTCCTCAGCAGGCGAACACATATTATTAACTACATGAATCGTCGCACCGATGAATTCCGGCGCAAAACCCGTACCGCCGCCACTTGGAGAGAACTTGAATGATCCCGCCGGTGGAAAGAATGTCGAGTCTATGACAATGTCAAATTCACATGGCAGTAGGGTCGGATCAGGAATCTTGATTGAAACATCACCAAGTTTCGTCGATGTATTCGCGGGCCATAGCGGACCAAACAAATTAATAAAACCAATCAGACAACCATTAAACTCATGAAGTGTTGCTTCTGGATAACTCGCAGAGTCTATAGCACTGTAAGTATATGCATAAATCTGCGGTATTATGGAATTATAAAAAGTGTCTGCAACCACAATCAGGGAATCATCATGACCGGTACCACCACC
>JAJRZO010000483.1 GCA_024275215.1 Candidatus Zixiibacteriota bacterium
CATTTAACATCAACGCATTCAATGGATTCCCGCCTGCACGGGAATGACGCTACTTATTTCCGTAAACAGAATTACCTGTATTTCACATCTTTTGGGACAGCCTCTATGTGACCTGCCGCTCATATCTGACAAATACATACGTGTCAGGTCGCAATCCGTCTCAGGCGGATCAAGTAACTGACACAACGGATGAACGCAGGGTTCCCGACTACGGGAGCTTGTTGGTGTTGTAACAGGATATAACCGGATGCCGTCAGGAAAGGATTCCTGACAGCGCACGAAAAGACCTGACACAACGGATGATGAGATTTTGCAACAAGCTCTTAAGTCCGGCGTGACAAACACTGCGACAGTTCAAATCATTGTTTATTGTGGAAAGTTCAATTAAATGTTATCATGTTGACTACGATGATGATCTGTGTTATAAAGTAGTCGCAGGTATCGAATTGGAATTGGTTGAACCTGTGTAGCGTTGAAGAAACACAGATCGGTTTCCGTTCGTTAGATGTATCCAATATAAGAACTGTCAGGTGCATGCTAAAGCTTGTTGGAACAGATGGTAAACGTTTTTATTCCTGGGAACTGAAATCCGGTAAACATATTGTAGGTCGGGCGACTTCCTCTGGAACTACAAATTGTGATTTTGCTATTCAGGATAAAACAGTTTCCAAGAATCACGCTGAAATCGTGGTAAATAAGGACAGTGTTCTCCTCAGGGACAATGGCAGTAAGAATGGAACACTCTTGAACGGAGAAACTGTCGAGGGGTCTGTTCCTGTGAAAGAAGGCGACAGGATCATGTTCGGTCAGGCCGAGTTCAGGATTGCTCATCAGGATGATAAGAATGGTAGTGCGTCTCCAGTTCCGACAACGACACGGCTGGCTGACAAAGATATCGGTAACTCTGTTTTTCTCTCTATCGATGATGCACTGCAACCGCTCCCGTCGAAAGTTACTGAAAGACCTGAGCTTGTGTCAACTTTGTTCGAAATGGCAAAGTTGTTGTCGTCGCCGGAGCCGAAGGAATTTATGCTCCAACAATCTCTCGACCTGATCGCCAGGGTCATTCCGGCGGAAAGGCTGGCAGTGTTGTCGGTTTCGGAAGATCAGAGCGAGGTCTATACCGATGCTGCACTCCTGACTCACGGCAACGATCCGGGTGAATTTACGTTGTCGCGCACTATCGTCAATGAGATCATAACAAACAAGAATGCAATTCTGATAAGCGATCCTCTTGCCGATTCAAGGTTCGCAGATCAGAAATCGATTATTATGTCTGAAATGAAATCAGCCGTAGCTGTGCCTCTGTTCGATGAAGGCAAAGTGCTCGGAATCCTGTATGCCGATACGACCAATCCTTTGCATCTGTATAACGACGAGCATCTTAGAGTACTCGCGACTTTTGGCAATCTGATAGCTTCACGATTGCTTAACTATGAACTGCTGAATGAGAGACAGGAAAAACAAGTTATCGAAGCTGAATTGAGACGCGCATCATCAATCCAGAAAGGTTTGCTTGTATCTGATCTGCCGGAATATCCGGGTTACGAGATAATGGCATTCCAGGAACAGTCTCGATCTGTAGGCGGTGACTTGTATGACATTTGTACTCTGCCGGATGGAAGGTTGCTGTTTTGTGTTGCCGATGTCAGTGGCAAGGGAATGGGTGCGGCGCTTCTGATGTCAAATATACTGGCATCCTTCAGAATTCTCTATGAATTTGAGGATTTCGATCCCGCCAAAGCTGTTTCTCTTGTGTCGCTACAAATGAACAAGCACAGCCACAGGAGTGATTTCGCGACATTGTTTATGGGTCTTGCCGAAAAGGATACGGGGAAGGTGCAATTCGTGAATGCCGGACATAATCCGCCTGTAGTTGTCAGGTCTGACGGAAGAATTGAATATCTCGAGTCGACAGGATTTATGA
>JAJRZO010000023.1 GCA_024275215.1 Candidatus Zixiibacteriota bacterium
ATAAATATTCTGTGATATTTATTAAAAAAGGTATTAATGAAAAAAAGGTTTAAAAAAACAGATTTATTGAAACATAAATTCGATTTAGATGAATTAATAGATGCTGATGGAGCACCAATTGATGGGGATGAAGTAATACCATCATTTGCTTGGAAAATCCATTTTATCACTGGCGAAGCCGGTCCCGTGAAATCTGTCCGTCCTGTATGTCTTGAATCATGCCTGAACATAGGCCACGGGCTCTCGGCAAACACAGAGGGTGATAACATCAGTGTGGTAATTAGCAGACCAGCAATCCATGAAAACCTGATGGACATGTTAATCTCCTATATTAAATTTTATAATACGTCAGATACCATTCACGCGATCGCCATGCAGAGGTATTTCCCTCATGACAAAGCTATGTTGGTTCTTGCAACTCCCTCAAAATTCTTACGTAATGACAGCTACTTACGTTTGGGAAACTGTGCGCAACGAGATTTAGGTCTGTGAAGTTAAAGGGCTTCAGATTCATTTCCGACAATACATTCATAGTGTTCATTTGTAGTCGTTGGTACAAAATGAAACAACCGGACGAAAGGGTTCTTGACAGAATATCCTATCGCGCTATATTAACTACTGGAAACGGATGGGTTTATCTTTTTTCGATTTCATACCTGCTCTTCTGGGAGGAAACAAATGTTATCTACAACAAGGACTAAGTCGTACAAATGCGCTCCAAATCTATCGATAGCACTTATGCTATTGATGATTATTGCATTCACATCAGTAGCCTCAGCTACAATCGCAACAATTGATGAATCGAGACAGGTCTGTGAAAACTGGCTTACCTATGCGGTCTATCAGTTTGGCGACTGGGGCGGTGAAATGAACCCGCGGATCGCCAGTGAGGATGACATCTATGTCGATGGTATGCTGCTCGCTCGATGTTATAATATATACCCTAAGGGATATGTAATCATACCGATTCTGAAAGAAATGACGCCTGTTAAACTATACTCTGATAATTGCAACTATGATGTTAACCTCGAACACGGGCTTCCGCAATTCATGCGTGATGTCCTGTCGCACCTCACACAAGTATACATTGATTACTATGGAAACCTCGACGCCGATCAGGCATCGAAAGGCTACTTTATCTTCAATGAATCCCAAAGAAAACAGTGGGATCGTTTTGCCAAAACATCCGGTGAGTTCACTAATGAGCTTGGCAAAGAAGCGGTAACAACACTCGGTCCCTTGCTGACTGATCTATGGCATCAGGATTACCCATTTAACAATGATTGTCCTCCCGGAAATCCGGTCGGATGTGTCGCCACGGCAATGTCACAGGTTATGCACTATTGGCAAAGCCCCCCGGCTGGTGAGGGTTCACACGGCTATACCTGGTATCCCGAAGGCGGCTCCCCAACATACCTCAGCGCTGATTTCAGCGATCCGTATGACTGGGACAACATGCCTGATGAGTTCGTGTGGCCATATACCGATGAAATGATCGACGCAGTGGCGGAACTTTGTTATGAGGCTGGTGTGTCTGTCAATATGGACTACGAACCGGGTGGCTCTGGAGCATACATGCAGGACATAGCCCCTGCTCTTCAAAACTATTTCCGGTATAGCAGCGGAATACAACGTCTCTTTCGAAGTTCCACAAACGCCTACACATGGTCCAATTACTATATCAAACCGGAAATCGAAGCCGGTCGCCCAATTATCTATGGTATTACAGGACATGCCTTCGTTTGTGATGGTTGGAGAGATGCCCCTGAGGATCAGTACCATCTCAACTATGGCTGGGGTGGAAGCCAGAACGGCTGGTATGCTATAGATGATTATTTCTGCGATTGGGGCTGCTCAATAAACGATGAACAAATCCTGACGGGAATCAGACCCCTTCCCGATTTTGATGGCGATAATGTTCTCAACGAAGAGGACAACTGCCAGATGATCTATAATCCAGATCAATCAGATGTTGATGATGATGGTATCGGCGATGTTTGCGATAACTGCGTGAACAATTACAACCCTGAGCAGGGTGATGCTGACGGCGACGGTATCGGCGATTATTGTGAAGCTGATGCGGATGATGACGGCATTCTGAATGAAGACGATAACTGCTGGTTAACGCCGAACAGTTTACAGGAAAACAGTGACACTGATGTCTTCGGTGATTCGTGCGACAATTGTCCTTATGTTGACAATCCGCATCAATACGATGAAAACCAGGACGGATTTGGTGACTTCTGCGACGGTGATTTACATATTGAAAGCTATCAGGTGGAAATCCCGAACGCATATCTCAACCAGCCATATTTCTATCAATTCTGGGCGGTTGGCGGAACCCCGGATTATTACTGGGATCAGTACACCGGTTCGCTGCCCTGGGGCATGACCTTCAATGGCGGAACTACGGGCACGATAACAGGTACTCCGACCTGGATGCCGGATGGCAAGGATGTTGATACAAATGCAATCTGGGTTGAATTGCTCGACTCAAGTGATCCGCAACTCGGTGATACGATTGTTCTCTTTATCTACACACATCGATATGGAGAGATGCCCCCAATACTTGATTCAATCGGGCCGAAGTCTGTCACGCAGGGTGAAAACCTGAATTTCACTGTTACTGCGACAGATTCAAACGGCACTGATCCGGATCTGATATGCTACGACATTCCTGATAATGCCTCGTTTACTGACAATGGTGATGGTACCGGCGTGTTTGATTTCAACCCTGTACTTTCTCAGGTCGGCGATCATATCGTCCTGTTCTGTGCATCTGATGGCGTGCTGGCTGATTCAGAATACGTGACTATCACCGTCAACGAGTTTGGGTATATCTGTGGCGATGCTGATGGCAGCGCGACTGTTGACATAGACGATGTGGTATACCTGATCAACTATATCTTCGGTGGCGGTCCTGCGCCTGATCCGCTCACATCAGGTGACGCTGATTGCTCCAGCGCAATAGACATCGATGATGTCGTTTACCTTATCAACTACATTTTCGGTGGCGGAAATGCGCCATGCGATCCGGATGGTGATTTGATACCGAACTGTTAGTCAGGGAAATAGTAGAACCGCTCACTCTTCGGGTTCTGCCCTGCTGAAAAGAATAATACGGGAGTCGTGGAATCGGCTCCCGTTTTTCTGTCTGACAGCGACATATATGTCCAGTATTCCGACAGCTATTGCACCCATAACTCACTGGGCCGCAGTATAATACCAGCCCAGCCTGAATACTGTCGGTTTTCCTGACAGATCCGGGCACAAACGCCTTAATCCGACACTTCTCCGATGGATCGCTATTGATTGCGAGACAACACGTTACAAGACAATGGGTGTCATGGAACAGGTTTTGCTTTATGCTTTTATGGAAAAACACGATCTAATGAAGGAGTTCTTATGAGGTTAGTATTGGTTCTTGCCTTTGCGATGATTCTGATTATCAGTTCAGCAGCATCCGCAATGCCGACACTTTTCGATGTCTGGGGTGTTGGTGGAACTGTTGACCACCTTGGTACGATCTCAACTTACAGCGGCAATATCGATGCTGCCAGCAACTACAATTATTACTCTTATTCCGGGCATCCGATAAACGGTCCCACACCGATGGGTTATCAAGCCTTTCTCTGGATGTACTGGGACAATACCGCGGCACAGGGTGATCGTCTTTCTTTCAATATCATCAATGATGTTGATGGCGGCGGAAGTCCCAATAATATCGTCCACTGGGATTTCAGATTTCACTCAACCAGCTATTCGGTTCTTCTGCAGGATGACTCGGGAGAAATGGGTGGATTTACAGACCTCGGCGGCGGTCAAATGACAGGTGATTTCCATTACTGGTATAATACCGATGGCGGTGTAATAAGTGTAGATGAGCCTACATGTGATTCCAAATGGGCGATTGATTTTAGAGGAGATTTGGGTGATATCGAGATGTTAACCGTCGCATCAGG
>JAJRZO010000484.1 GCA_024275215.1 Candidatus Zixiibacteriota bacterium
AGTCCGGTACCGACTACGATAACTGTATACTTGCGTTTGTTCGCCGGATTGACCAGCTTCATCTCAAAACGGTGTTTATCCCATTTTTCGGCAAGCGGGCCGGATGGGACCTTGGATTCGAGTTGCATATTAGAGCACCCCTTCCGGTAATTTGATTATGTTCAGCAGGACTGCCACAGGGATCGCGGAAAATCCGATAAATACCAGAACCGCGATAATCCATCCAGCGACATCGTATTTGGTTCGGGTCTTGTCATTGTTCAGTCCGAGTGTCTGGAAAAGCGATGGCAGCGCGTGAGTCAGGTGATAACCCAAACTGAACATCGCCAGGATATAGACCGCCGATATCCATCCATTTTGAAAACCAAGAATAACCATCGAATAGACATCATGGCGACCCAAAGCGTCATGCAGTCCGGCGTATTGCGGGTTGGTTACAAGGAATGTATAGTGGAGAAGATGATAGACAACATAGAGAAAGATACCGGCGCCAGTGAAAATCATCGTGCGTGAGGCAATCGACGCCTGCACAGTCGAATTGACAATGTATCGCACTGGTCGCGATGACAGGTTCTCGAAATAAAGCTGGATGCCTCGCCACACATGAAGCACCAGACAGACAAGTAACACAGCACGAACCAGCCAGATCAATTCCGGCACTTTCTTCAACGCATTTGCATAAGCGTTCAACTGGTCCTGACCGATGAAAATCTGAAGATTGCCTACCATATGGCCGAGCACGAAAAGAAACATGAACAGACCGGTCACAGCCATGAACATCTTCTTTCCGATTGAGGAACTGATGAATTTTACCTGGACCTCAGAGGGGGCAGGTTTTGTCTGAACACTATTCATATAAACACACCTTAAGCAAATAGTTAATTCGCTAATTAGTCCAAACACTCCTTTATGGTCAAGGAAAAAACACGGGTGTCGAATCAAGGATAGAAATATGAATCGAAATGTACCGGAACAACTTACAGCGGTGGACGGTAAGCCGACAAATACGGTTGACAACATTTTCAACAATTGCTAACTTGTCGAATGTATGAAGGAGTGATTTGCTGAAACGCTTGATCTACTCCGTGATGAGTCACATCTCTTAAGACCGAACCCGACTGATTCGGTGGAGAGCTATGACGTTTTGACTTGGCTGTGTCGAAAGTTGTCAGTTTTCCTCGAAGAAGCAGTTCACAGACAGTTCGAAATACGGCGATACACTGTATGCTGTTGGAATATGAAATGTTTTGTTTTATAAATAGAACTTCACTTCTCTAATGTTTTGTCGATTCGAAAGGAGGACACTCTGTTGCCAATATCAGGCAGATGCCTGAATTCCTTCATCGTCTAACTTTGAATGGGATCTGGCAGGAACTCGGAGGGGACGTTCGAGTGACAAGGAGCCATTGTGGAATTGAAAGCCATAACTGGCATTGTAAGTCAGATACACTGTAAGGAGGCATTGGATGTTACCAATCATCAAAACCTTTCGTAATGTTCTACTATTTTCCCTGGCTTTTGGACTCCTGATTGCAGGCGCGCCGGTGTCAGCTCAGGAGGTGAACTGTTATCCGGATCTTCCTCAACCGATACTAATTGTTGAGAATTGTGCCGAGCAGACACTTTCGTCCACAAAGTTCTTCCTTGATGTGCTGAACTGGTTTGATTTTCCGG
>JAJRZO010000485.1 GCA_024275215.1 Candidatus Zixiibacteriota bacterium
AGGGCTTCTTCTGAGATCGAGGTATCTATATGTCAGGCGCAATTCTTCGCTGGCGTCAGGTTCATCGTCGAGCATAAACGGCAGGACATCCGATTCCGAGAGAATCGCAAGATCATGCGCCTCAAGCTCAATTTCACCTGTCGGCATATCGGGATTGATCATTCCATCAGGTCTCGGAACAATCTCACCAGTGACTGAAATAACAAATTCAAAGCGGAGTTTACCCGCGAGTTTCATCAATTCGGCGTCAATCGTTTCCGGACGAAAGACGACCTGCATCACACCATAGCGGTCCCGCAAGTCGATGAATATCAGTCCGCCATGATCACGACGGGCATTGACCCATCCGTTCAGAGTGACAGTATTTCCCTTGTCAGCAATCGACAGTTCGCCGCAGGTGTGTGTTCGTTTCAGTTCGCTGAATGGTCTCATATACTCAAAACCTCTCTGACGCTTGAATCAGGCGGACATAATAGCGCCGTGTCCCCGAAAAATCAAGGATTCTGTATTTTCTTTCGACTCAATGGACGGATAAGTAAATAGATAATCCCCATTATAATGATAGCGAATACAGTTCCACTGACATCTGCGAGCCAGTCGCTGAACTGGGATGCACGTCCCGGTATGTAAATCTGATGAAGTTCATCGATTGCACCGATTGCTGAACCGATCATCAGTGTAAGCAGCGCACGTCCTGAGAATGCTCTCAATTTCGGCCAGAACCCGAAAGCTCGAAAAAGTAACAATGCAAGGCCGGTGTATTCGATGAAATGATATACTTTATCTTCCCATGAAATTCCAAGATGTGGTGGAATCAGACTTGGTACAGATGATAGTGTGAATACTATCGCCAGATAGATCAACACAGGCAGGATTTTCGACAGGAATTGTTTTGTGCTTTCTTTCATCTTTCGCCGAAGATAACCTCTGGATAATATTACGCAAGCGGCATTCTTCAGTGAATCATATTATAGATACAGCCACCACCATCACAAGGCATCCCCGGAAGCTTGTTAAGAGGGTCGATATCTGTTGTTTGTGTTATCATGAGGATTCCGCCAGCCGGACAACATGGCGATCACATATATATTCATGGAGACAAGTCACCGTCATCCCTGCGAAGGCAGGTGCCCAGAGCCTTCAATTAGATCACGCGCATTTCCAAATTACAAACATCTATTTCGTTTTAACTTCCAGGCTCTCGCCTTTTGCAACCGGCTCTGGATTCCTGCCTTCGCAGGAATGACGATAAAAACGCAGGTGTGACGAATAAAACACAAGTGTGGTAATCAGGAACACAGGCGTGACGGTCAAAAACGCAGGTGTAACGTATACTATGGGGCAACATGTCATCCACCGATGCAGAATCCTTGCGATAACAATGATCGACAAATATCGGTTTCTTAACAGATACCGTGCGGAAGGTGATCTTTGATCACATAAAATGCTGTCAGATTCATATCAGAGTCAGTATTGTTCTTTGACTGCTATTATGTTTTGCAGTATCATTGACGATTAGAAAGCTATGAACTCGATCACAACAGATCAACTACAGTATCAGAATATATCCGCAGGTCTGTTCTGAAAGCGTTGATGACTATGAGTATGAGAGATTATTTAGAAGGAATATCATTCAAGCTGCAAAAGATTATCACGCCTGACTTGCGACCAGTGTATCTCCTTTTCGAGGATGTTATTCGTGAGATTGTCTCAAACGAAACCGCATGGCTCGATCTGGGTTGTGGACACAAACTGCTCGCGCCGTGGCGGAAGAAAGAGGAAATCCAACTTGTCGAAAATGCCGGATTTGTAGCCGGGATCGATCCAAATTTCGATTCACTGAGTCAGCACGCGACAATCCATAACAGGGCGCAGGCTACGGTTGCAAATCTGCCGTTCAGAGACTCAACATTTGATGTTGTTACTGCCAATATGGTGGTTGAACATCTCTCAAAACCTGAAGACCAGTTCAGGGAGATTTACAGGATATTGAAACCGGGTGGAATGTTTGTTTTCCTGACTCCAAACTCAAAAAATCCACTCGTTTCGCTTGCCCGACTTATACCGGATTCGGTCAAATTGCGATTGGTCAACCTGATCGAGGGGCGATCAGAATCAGATGTGTATCCTACTTATTATCATGTAAACAAGCGCGATGACATCCGGAGAATCGCATCTGATTCCGGTTTTGAGAAAGCAGATGTCACTATGTCAGTAACATCGCCTGAGTTTCTTATTATACCTCCCCTTGCCTTTCTGGAACTTCTTTGTATTCGCATACTTATGATGCGGCCATTTGCATCATACAGATCAAACATAATCGCTATATGCAGAAAATCGGCTGGTAGCAGTTGAACACCGGGCATCTTCCGCTATGATCATATCCGTCACTGTCTCAATAAGTGCTGGGAAAAGCCTGTCGGCTCGCACTGGAGCTATGAAGAGCGTGCGCGAACAAGGGAATATTGGCACACATGCTCACCGACAGGCTATGTTCCTCCCATCCCTTACCAGACTCCATTCCCTGCGTGATTGATAATAGATGGGAGTGACAGAATCGGTCACTCAAAATTGCGGGAATTCAAAATATCAAGAACTTTATCCTGCAGGAAAGCCCTGTAGTGAAAGCCGCCCTTATCGCTTGCAAGCATCATCTTTCTGAAATGAGTGAAAGAATCAATATCTGCAAGACTGACTTCGCGGATTTCTCTGGTATCCTGTGGTATCAGATCACCTGAGAGATAGTCGGCAAGAAAAACATAACTTGTCCATGCAACAGTCTCAGATTCTGAGTAGAATTCAACTTCAGACCGGAGAATATATCTGACCAGTTCAATTTGACAGCCTGTCTCTTCCAAAGCTTCTCTCGTTGCACCACGTACAAAATCCTCATCGGGATTGATACCCCCTGAAGGCGCTCGATACAGTCCTTTGGGATAGAAATGTTTGGCGTTGACAATATACTGGTCATCTTTCCTGATGAAAAGTGTGACGTCATGGCTGCGACCATGCTTCTGACTTGCCTTGAGTCCCTCGAATTCATTCGGATTCATTTCAAAGCGAGAACTGATCACTTCAGGCGTACCGTAGATTTGCTCTATTCGCCCTATTGTTTCGGCTGTAAGATACACAATATCGTCCTCAAATCACTCCTCGTATGCGGGCAGGGGACATCTCACTTCTTTGTCTGCTCTGAAACCGAGCAAATAATCAGCCTGCATCAGTTTGTGAATCTCCCTCGTGCCCTCGTAGATTGCAGCGCCTTTCGCATTGCGAAAATACCGCTCCACAGGGTACTCATCGGAGTAACCATAAGCTCCGTGAATCTGTACCGCGTTGTACGCCGCTTTCTCAGCCTGATCCGTACAGAACCATTTTGCAAGAGATGTCTCTCTCGTCGCTCTTGTCCCGATATTGCGAAGCCATCCGGCCTTGAGCCAGAGCAATCTCCCGGCTTCGTAACCATAGACCATTTCCGCGAACATTTCTTTAACAAGCTGGTGATGATCGATCGACTGCTGAAATGTTTTTCGAGTCGAAGCATATTCTTTGCATGTATCCATACATGCTCTGATCAATCCTGTCGATCCTGCTGCAACAGTGTAACGCCCGCTGTCGAGACATGCCATCGCGATCTTGAAGCCCTCGCCTTCGTGCCCGAGCAGGTTTTCTTCGGGTACTTCGGTATCCTGCAGTGAAATCCATCCGGTGTTGCCTGCTCGAACACCGAGTTTTCCGTGAATGGATCCGGTTGTGACACCCGAAAAACCACGTTCAACTATGAATGCTGAGATACCCGAATGATCCCGATTGTTTTTCTTCACATTATCTGTCCACGCGAAAATCAGGAAGTTGTCGGCAACATCGGCTAACGATATCCACATCTTTTCGCCATTAAGGATATATTTACCGCCATGTTTTTCTGCCGTCGAAAGTATCCCGACAGCATCCGATCCTGCGGCAGGTTCTGTCAGACCGAATGTCCCGATCTTCTCACCTTTCGCCTGTGGAATAAGATATTTCTCCTTTTGAAGATCATTTCCCCAGGAATAGAGAGTCATTGAATTAAGTCCTGTGTGAACAGAGAATATCACACGAGCCGATGTATCCACATATTCCATCTCCTCGCATACAAGACCGAGCGAGATATAATCCATCCCCATCCCGCCGTATTTTTCCGGGATACATACTCCGAGCAAATCGGCATCCTTCAGATAACTGATGAAATCAGGGTCATGCGCCCCGGATCGATCCAGTTCAGCGATTTTGGGTTTCAGGTACTTATTCACAACATCTCTCGCCAGTTCCGCTACTATTCTGTGATCTTCGGTGAATTCAAAGTCGATCATATTATTGCTCCTCGGTTTCGTCAAGATTCCGGGAGTCAATATAACTCACTTTGAATCGAATTCAATTGCTTTGGGAACTATGAAGCGCAGAATTGACACGTAATTAGTTGGAGCACTGCTCCGGCCCGCCCTTGAAAATATAGTTTACGAACCTTGATATGTCGATGAGGTTCGTCTTTCCGTCGCAGTTCCAGTCTCCCGCATTCAATGGGCATGGTGCGGGACCATTCAGGTACACATACTCGATCAGCCTGACCACATCATCGATGTCGATTATATCGTCATTCGTGTAATCCCCAACCAGATACAGAGTCTCCAGAGGTCCGATGTCGGTATGGGAGCTTCCGTATTCCGGATCGGGATTCGTACCGCTGCCGGCGTCGATCACGGAAGATGAACAAAGAACCGTATAGTTGAAGCCGTCTAAGTCAGAAACCATAGGGTCTCTGAAGATATTGAAAAAGCTGTCGCAGGGGATTCCGTTGAAATTAAAACAGCAGGTGGTGTCACCTATTGCCGAACCTGTATCTCCAATATCTCCGCCGGAATTGTCCCAGAAGCTGTTGTATTGAATCAAGGTGTTAGGATCATCACAGAAAATTCCACCTACATCTTCTCCCTGATTCCACAGGATGATATTGTCAGTGAAAACCGATCCGGGACTTCCGATCGCTCTGACCGCGCCACCTGTAGCTGATGCGCTGTTCGACACAATCATATTGTCTGATATAAATGCAGACGCTGCTTCGAGGTCTATGCCCCCTCCGTTTGCGGACATATTGCCGATAATAAGGTTTTTTTCGATTATCGGAGAACTGTTATACACAGCTATCCCGCCGCCGCATGTCGCGGTGTTGGTCGTGATGATATTGTACTTGATCACGGGAGAAGCCTGGTTATCTATCAACACTCCGCCACCAGCGTATCGATTCCCCATGAAAGTTCCGACTCCTCCAAAAATCGTAAGACCAGAGATGACAACACCCTCGGACTGCTCGCCAATGACCGTGATCGCACTTGCCTGTTCCGGATCGATGGGACTCGATCCATCGATAATAGTTTGTGACATTGTCTCGAACGATTGATCGAACACGAAATAACTCAACAGAGAGATTCGCTTGTTTTCAATAACTATGTTTTCAATGTAATGTCCGGGCGAGATGAGAATTGTGTCCCCGTCCTGAGCCTCAAATATGGCAGCCGAGATTTCAGACTTGTCCTGAGGAACAGAAATCGTTTCTGCAGTGGTAATCCCCCCAATGAGCAGAGCAAGGAGCAAAACAGCCAAACATTTTTTCATCACCAACACTCGCGTCAGATCGTGATGTCAATTCCTGAGTTGTCATCTCAACAATACGCGGACAACAACTGATGACCCTGTAATTATGTCCGTTTCACAAATTCACAGCCCGGTGCTGACGGGTGGTATGGCGTTCCACTATCTGAAAAGTAACTATTTTATCTATCTTGTCAAGAATTTTGGTCACTTCCCGACATTCTTTGTATAGAAGTCAATATTATCCCAAAGCCTCAGAATTAAGCCAAGTCCGGTTTCTCTATCCGGCGGATGCACCAGTCCGATGAGACGCCCTCTTCTCGATGTCAGGATCACCTGCCCATACCGATCGTCGTCATAGAAATAGACTACGATATCCGCTATTCTTGCTTCCCTGATATTATTCCCCGAATGAGTCACAAATTCCTTGTACTGTTCGAGTTCTGCCGGTGAACCGGATGGTATAAACACAAGCATTGTGGTAGAATCGCCAAGATCATAATCGCATGTATATGCGGGTGAAAAAAACTTCACTCCGAGCAAGCCCGATGGATAGTACTTTTCCGAATTCCTGATTTTTGCTGAATCAGGCATGAGAGTGATTGCGACAGGGAATCCGGATTTGCCTCCGATTCGTCTGTCAACCGCTTTGGCGAGATAGAGAGCCGCACTGTCAGAGGCATCGGTTGACGAGTACCCGGATATCCGAACCTGATAGACAGAATCGTAGAACACGAGCCTGCCGCCATCGAAATACCCCTGCACACCGACATCGACAAATACCATGTCAGGTCTACGATTCAGGGCATACGCGCCGAATGCGCGCGATTGATTGATGAATTTCAATACATCGACCGAGAACTGCAATTCCGAATCTGTGGATTTGTAATCTGCGGCTCCGGCACCCAATATGCCATATTTAAGAAGTGTGTCAGTCTCTGAATTGAAATAATCACGAAGGCCGTCTTTGTCAAACAATCTGTCTTCTGAAACTTTCTCAAATCCGGTTACTTCTTCTGTGCGCGGGAGTTTGGCCGCGATCTCAGTCAGGAGCCGATTGTTATCCTGCTTCGGTGCTATTTCGGTCTGCGGCTTGTCGTTCGTTTTGTCGGTTCCGCCACATCCGGCAAGAAATATGAATGCTATCGCAAGGTATCTCAGTTTCATCATTTTTTATCCTCCAGTGATTAGAAATCTATCGACGTTTTTCAAGGAGTATCTGATTCTTTGCTGATCTTGTTTCGCCAATCGATGTTATGTAAATTGCCGGTTTGTCAACCACAGGGCAGGCATATTCACATGCACCACAACCGATACATTTTGCTGGATCGACATAGGGTTGTTTCAGTGTGACTGACTTGCCATCAGGGTCGACTGTTTGAACCTCGACAAGATATATTGCTTTGGGCGATGTCGGACACCATTCTTCGCAAACCTGACACGGTGTAGCCATTGCATACGGGAGACATCGTCCCCTGTCAAAAAATGCCGTTCCAATCGAAATCGCAGGGTGGTCTTTCGAGCCGACTTTATCTTCGAGCGTGATCTCACGAATCGCACCTGTCGGACAGACCTGACTGCAAAGTGTGCATGTATGTTCGCAGTAACCGATTTTTGCAATGAGTATCGGCGACCAGATACCTTCCCACCCGGCTTCGAGAAATGTAGGATGCAGGGCATTGTTGGGACAAACCTTCATGCACTCGCCGCAACGGATACATCTTGACAGGAACTGATCCTCGGACACCGCGCCGGGGGGGCGAATGAGCAGCTCATTCGCGTTTGCCTCGAAACTATCGCCGGAGCGAATCATCGGCACCATCGCCGCACCGCCTATCAGTGAACCAATCACTCTTCTTCTTGAGATGCTCGGCGACGGCAGCGCCTGATCTTTAGTATCTTTCGGGAATAGCTTGAACTTGATTACCGATTCCGGACAAACAGCCTGACAGTTAAGACACAAATGACACTCGGATTTTTTCCACGCAACACCCCCCTGCGGATCATCGCCTCCCTGACAGTGCAAAAGACACAGATCGCAATCGGTGCATGCTTCGTGATTCTTTTCCATTCCGAGAATCGACCAGCGTGACAGCAGACCAAGAAGTGCGCCGAGCGGACAGACACCCCGGCACCAGAACCGTGTGAACCACCTGTTCGCAGCAAGAACGAGGAAAAAGAACAGACCAAGCGATATTAGTGTATGAAAATGTACCGGCTTGATTGTCAGAAGAATATTCGCAGAAATCCAGTTGAATCCAAAATCAATGACTGACAATGCTCCAATGCCGGTACTTGCGAGTAGTTTTCCCAGAAAATCCAAAACATAACCGACCATCGGGATTATTACGAGTCCAATCGAGCGAATCAATAATGACAACGGATCGAGCACACCTGCCAGAAGCGAAGTCAGCAGGGACGAACCGATCAGTATTATCAGAATATAGAACTTGAGCTTCTGATACCTGTGCCACTTGTTCGATTCGATGACATTTGTACCGAACAGGGATTTGCGATTGCCTTTTCCCAGTGAGAAAATATGGTTGACAGTTCCCATCGGACAGACCCATCCGCAGAAAAATCGTCCGAAAAACAGAGTCAGCACAATCAGAATCAACGACCAGATCAGACCATCGAACAACCGCCATGTCGAGAGTATGGTCATAATCGATACCAGCGGATCGACCTGGAAGAAAACAGCTACCGGCCATGACAATCTGAAATCACGAATCGTGTCAGCCGAAAGCACTCCGGAGAATCCTGTTCTCAGAAGAAGCAACAGGAACAGAACCAGAAACAGACCCTGTGAGAGTCGCCGAAGATTGCGAACTGTCTTAATAGTCATACTTACCCATACAGAATTGTCTTCTGATCGAGATCCATACTTCCGAGACCGGATCGTTCCGCGAGCGGTATATATCCAATGTCATGTGGCTGCAGATTAAGAAATCTTGCGGCGTAAGCATCGACAGCAACCTGATCTGTACCGGCCACAACTGTACGATACTCTTTTACATCTGACAGATTCCCCCCGACCGGCCCGTTTCTCATCAGTACTCGATAACAGTCGGCGATCACAAGAGTCGGTTTGCAGAAACTCGCGAGATCGACAATCGACTGATCGATTTTCTGATGCAACTGGTTCCGAGTTCCGCCGATTATTCC
>JAJRZO010000486.1 GCA_024275215.1 Candidatus Zixiibacteriota bacterium
CCGGGAAATGGGAAATGAAAAACCTGCCGAAAATGCGCCTCAACGATTCGCCCCATGTCCTCTTCGGCGAAAAGGACTTGTCTAACCCACCGGAATGTCCCTTAGCGGCTTGCGCATCCCTGTCGATCGCCGCCCCTCTGTTACTGCTATTACCCGCGAAAACAGCAGACGGCATCGTCATGCTAATTATAAGTGCGAGGGTAACAAGCAGAAATATGCGCTTCATATAACAAACTCCGGCTTATGTTTCCTCATCAGTTACTCTATTCTCAATCTGTTGTTTCTGTTCCCGGCTGGCCTCACCTTCAAGAGCAAGGAGCCGATTGTCGTCATTCCCGCGAAGGCGGGAATCCAGTTTTCATATCACGATGTCGAAACCACAGGAGTTTCGACCTACTCTACTCAAGGCTATTGAATTATTCTCCATCAATCCAGCCGTGATCATCGCCACCGGGTCGCCGGTTGCTTATATCGCCATTCACTCCAGGCGGATGCTGTGATCCTGCCGGGTCATCATCCCATGGAAGAGAAATCACTATTATATCATAATCCCACGGAAGATCAATCACGAAAATGTCGCCAAACAATCTGTGAACGACGGACGTCTTCGTCTGCTCCATCTTCGGGACGTTATTATCAAACGTCGGCGTACTGGTATTATTATCGGCAAATACACCCGATGGAATTATCATGCCGAGCATAAGCGCCAAAACCACAAAAAGCAAAAAACTACGTTTCATCAGAATCTCTCCAGCTTGCGTTAATTAGCAAATTGATCATCAGCGCGGATAACACCTTTCATCATACTTAATGCAAGCTCCTCAACTCAGCAGATACTCGCCTCTGCCGTTTCCATCATCCCCACCCGCCGCTGCGCTTTGGGCGGGCTAACCTCGTCACGCCCCAAGTAGGCATGACCTACGATTATGCCGCTATCACTTCGTGTCGTCATTCCCGCGAAGGCGGGAATCCAGTCTTCATATCACGATGTCGAATCCACAGAGGGTTCGACTTACTATTTATCAAATCGAATTTGGTATTCGTCAATAGAAGTAGAATGTTGCGTTTCATCAAGAATCGCTCCAGCTTGCTTTTTGTGCAGTCTCCAGTGAGAACCGTTTCAAAAATTCCTGGTGCAAGCTTTTGATTCCAACTGTGAACACCATAGTGTGATTACAGTTAATATAAAATAAGAATTCTTTAATATCAGTCAAGCACTATTTTCAACACCCTAATATTAAGATTTCTCAGGCTGCTGATGAGAATATCTTGACTTATGCAATCCCGTCATTTACTTGAATACCATTGATGGCTAAAGTATGGCAATAATTGCAATTGTATTCGGATCCTACTGTCATGGCGAAGAAGTTATCGCCAGAGTCAGTAAACAGCTTGACTACAAGGATATTGTCAGCAGGCTGTTCAATATTACAAGTCAGCGATATAACGTCAGCGCTGATCAATTACTTCAATCGCTGGTGCCTCCCCCGCCACCCGTAGCCAAATCATTGATCGCGCAAGAACTTGATCTGGCATATCTCCAGACTGTGCTGGCAGAACTGATGGAACCGGATAAGGCAATCATTAGCGGTTGTCCCGCATTTCTTATTCCGGCAAACATTTCTCACGTCCTGAGAGTATGCCTGATAGCGGACGTCGCCCACCGTCGCAGCAACAGTCTTAAAATCGATGGCGGGTCTGAGGACGACGCGACCGCAAGAATCAAGGATGACGATTTGAAACTGGCTACTTGCGCTGCTCATTTTTCCCACAGACCAGTATACGACGAAAGCCTCTACGATATCGTGATTCCCATGGATCAGACTTCAGTTTCTGATGCTGCCGCGATTATCTGTGAACAGGCGCAGTCGGAGGCAGTCGCGACAACCGAACGATCACGGGAGGCTGTAGCAGGCTTTCGACTTGCTTCCGAAATAAAGGTTGCTTTGTTGCAGAAGGGCTGGCGGGTGGAAGTTTTCGCTGAAGCCGGTCATGTTATCGTAGGAATCAACGACCATGTGCTGAATATGAAGCGATTGCAAACTAAGATAGAACGTAAAGTCATGTCATTTCCGGGAGTCACTGAAGTCACCACGAAGCTGGGATCGAAGTACTCTCCCCCATCGGCAAATCCATGGAATGATGTCGATGTGCCTCCAAGGATTTTGCTCGTCGATGATGAGAAAGAATTCGTCCAGACATTATCCGAGCGTCTCAGGACTCGCAGCCTGGAATCCACGATCGCTTATAACGGAGAACAGGCGCTTGAGATGCTCAAGTCGGATGTTGCGGATGTTATCGTTCTTGACCTCAGAATGCCCGGTATCGACGGTATCGAGACTCTGAGACGTGTGAAAAAACAGTACCCCGGCGTTGAGGTTATCATTTTGACCGGCCATGGATCAAAACGCGAGCAGGAAATTGCAGAGGAACTGGGTGCGTTTGCTTACCTGCAAAAACCGGTAAATGTGAATGAACTGGCTCGAGTGATGAAGGCAGCGTACATGCGTGCCAAAGGAAAAACATAAAGGCTGTTTCAATTGATCGGAATTCAGCCCGATCGAACGTCTGAATTCAGGCGTTCACCTGACAGAATTCGTGATTATGAGCACACAACCGCCAGATGACTATCAGTTGCCCCAGGCTGTTCGCGAGCGCATACCACGTTATCGTCGCGTTCTTCTCAATCTGGTTATTGTTCCGTTTCTGGCGGCTATAATTCCGCTCCTCATACTGGCAGTAGTCAATTATCAACAGGATTCCGATTCGTATCTTTCGGAGAATCGTTACGAACTGACTCGCCTGCTTTCCAGCACAAAGCGATCACTTCAGTTTGCCATCGAAGAACGTCGAGCGTTGCTTTCACTGATTGCGCGGACGAAATCTCATGTCGAGTTAGGGGACGAGTCGCACCTTAAAGCGACATTGAGAGATTTACGCGAGACATTCGGCGACTTCGTTGATCTGGGACTTGTCACGAGCAGCGGTCGGCAATCCTGCTATGTTGGACCTTACAAATTGCAAGGAACCAACTATGCTCAGGAGGATTGGTTTCAGGAAGTTTCGCTACGGGGAGTGTATGTCAGTGATGTCTTCCTTGGTCATCGCAAATTTCCCCATTTTGTGATCGCTGTAACGCGCGAACTCGAGGACGGTGATTTTTATGTTCTCAGGGCAACGATTGATACCGAGTTACTCGACCGACAGTTTTTCTCTCTTGATCTGGCTGAGAATATAGATGCCTTTGTTGTCAACCAGCAGGGAATCCTGCAGACTCGATCAGCTTTCTATGGAGATGTTCTGAGCAATTCAGGGCTTACAATTCCACCGAATCTGCGCGAACAGGAAATCATCAGGGAATTGGGACAGCAGAAAAACCGGCTGCTGACTGTTGGTTTTTCGTATGTCGAGGGAACACCATTCGTTCTTGTCACGGCGATGAACAGCCTGCCGCCATTTCAGCACTGGTTACAGAAGCGCTACGATGTCTTCTTCTTTCTGATCGTCAGTGTGATCGGAATTCTGATTGTTGTTTACTGGCGTTCAAAGAGAATAGTTACGCGCCTGCGCGAGGCTGACACCGAACGAGCAAGAGCGTACCATCATATTGAATACACAAACAAAATGGCAACACTGGGGCGACTTGCGGCTGGGGTTGCACATGAGATCAACAACCCTCTGGCAATCATCAACGAGAAGGCCGGATTGCTCAAAGATATAACAGGCAGTATCCCCGATTTTCCAAAGAAAGACAAGTTTATTGGAATTGCAGACTCTATTTGCACATCGGTGGAGCGGTGCAGCCGTGTTACTCACCGCCTGCTTGGATTCGGAAGACGCATGGATCTCAGTAAAGAACAGATTGACCTGGAATCATTGATGAACGATGTGCTCGAATTCCAGCGTACCGAAGCTGCGCATCGGGATATAACTGTGAATTTGGATGTCGCGGAGGATGTGCCTGTGATCGAAAGTGATCGAGGGCAACTTCAGCAAGTATTCCTGAATTTGATCAACAACGCAAGCAGCGCGGTTCAGGATGGCGGACGGATCGATATTGTGATTCGTCACCCGAATCCCAATGAAGTTAGCATTGCGATAAAAGACAATGGTTCCGGAATACCACCTGAAGATCTGGCACACATTTTCGAGCCGTTCTACTCCACGAAGGGCGAGGCAGGCACCGGTCTTGGATTGTCAATTACGCGTGAAATAGTTGAAAAACTTGGCGGCATAATTGAAGTGGAAAGTGAAGTCGGCAAGGGATCCCGCTTTACTGTTAATCTGCCGATTGAGAAGGTGCAATAGTGAATAATGACGCGAATACTTACAAGGTTCTGTTAGTCGACGACGAAGAGGAACTGGTCTCGACGCTTGTTGAAAGACTGGGCTATCGAAATTTCGCTGCAGAGTATGCTCTCAACGCTACTACTGCGCTGGATATGCTTAGAAAAACAGCGTACGATGTTGTCGTGGTTGATCTGAAACTTCCCGGTATATCCGGCAATGAACTTGTGCAGATAATCAGGAAAGCCTACCCCAACATACCTGTCATTCTGATGACCGGACATGGGAATGACAAGTTCCATGATTCTGCCGCACCGGAAGATGTCAGTTCGTTGATCCAGAAGCCATTCGATGTTTCCCAACTTGTTACCATGATGAAAAAAGCGATTGCAGAACATGAACACTGATATTGGCGCCCGGTACAATCCTCAGGCTTTCTACAGCGAGATCACCGCATCGGTCACGCATGAACTGAATAATATTCTGGGGATAATCGAACAGGTTGCGGGTCTCGTTGAAGACCTCACTGTGACAACCTCCGAAGGCGAGACCCCTATGGATAATCGTATGGGTGAGATTGCCGAGAAGATAATTCGTCAGACTGATCGTGGTATGAAACTTGTTAAACGTTTGAATAAGTTTGCGCACATGGGAGATGTGCTGTCAGGCGAATGCGATCTTTGCGATGTTGTCGAGAACCTTGTCGCCCTCGCGCAACGATTTGCCAGACTGAAAGGCAAATCTCTTCGACCGGAGATACCCGATGACGCTGTTATGGTAGTGATAAATCAGGTCCGATTCTCGGAAGCTTTGTTCACATGTATTAAGCGAGTGGTTGCACTGGCGGATGCCGGAGCTACGGTTACGATCAAGCTGGTTGACAGCGAATATCATGCTTCTATTTTGATAAGCGCACCATGCGCTGAACATGATCCTGACATCTCAAAACAATTTCAACTGCCGGAAAATCTTGCGCAGATTGTTGTAAGAGAATCAGAATCGGAAGGCAGTATTGCCGTTGAGCTGATAGTCAACCATACTATGGGATAAACAAAAATGGATAAAACAAGAGTTCTAATCGTCGATGATGAATCTGATTTCATCGATGTTCTGGCGACACGAATGAAGAGTCGAGGGCTTGAAGTTGATACGGCTCTCAGTGGTGAAGAAGCGCTAAAACTGGTCGGCACACACGACTATGATTCGGTGGTGCTCGATCTGGCTATGCCTCAGATGGACGGTCTCGAAACTCTGAAGCGCATGCTGGTTCTGAATCCATCCCTGCAGGTGATATTGCTGACCGGCCATGCTACGGTCAATAAGGGAGTTGAGGCTATCAAGTCGGGCGCGTTCGAGTTCCTTGAGAAACCTGTCAAGCTCGAAACTCTTCTCAAGTATGTGGAGAATGCTCGTGAGCGCAAAGCGGCGCTCTCAGAATCTCACATGGATGAAATGATCGATGAGATCGTGAAGAGACGAGGGTGGTAGTTTCGCGAACGGATATTGAACAAGTGGTTCACTAAGGAATGACGGCTCTCCGGGAGCCTCTCAGCAACATAAATGTCCATTAAACTTGTCACCAGGGTATTCCCCTTTCTTGCATGGTTCAGGGAATACTCGATTCATCATTTCCGGCTTGATGTTATAGGCGGTCTTACTGTTGCGCTCGTCCTGATTCCGCAGTCGATGGCTTATGCGCAGCTTGCGGGGCTGCCTGCCTATTACGGTTTGTACGCGGCATTCCTGCCTCCGACAGTGGCAGCGCTGTTCGGTTCGAGTCGCCAACTTGCAACCGGGCCGGTGGCTGTAGTCTCGTTGATGACTGCCGCAGCGCTGGAACCGATCGCGGTTGCGGGAAGCGAATCATTCATCGCTTATGCTGTCATGCTCGCCCTGATTGTCGGACTCTTTCAACTACTACTCGGAATCCTCCGGATGGGAATGGTTGTCAATTTCCTGTCGCATCCGGTTGTCAGTGGTTTCACGAGTGCTGCAGCGCTGATTATCGCTTCTTCTCAGCTTTCGAAAATTTTCGGCGTCGCGGTTGACAAAGGCGAGCATCACTATAACACGATTATCAATGTTTTTCGCGAGGCGATAGTTTTTACGCACTGGCCTACACTTGGTATGGCAGTTCTGGCATTTGGAATAATGATCGGTCTGCGTCGCATCAATCCGCGAATCCCGAATGTTCTCGCTGCCGTATTGGTTACGACTCTGATTTCATGGGCTTTACATTTCGAGGATGATACAGTTGTTTCTATCAGCCAGTTGGATTCTGCCGAAATGGTTAGTTCAATCGAGCGCTTTAATACCATAGTGAAGGAAATAGAAAACAAAACACTGGAACGCGTAGCACTGAAAAAGATTCTTGACAGCCTCGAACACTCATCTTCGGCTACGCGTAGATTGCAATTGGAAACACACCACACGCTCAATTTTCTCGACGCGGATTTGACCAGTCTCAAAGAAGAGCTTATAGAAAAACGCAAATGGTTACGGCGCTGTCGCCTGGCCTCTGTTCAGGATGCTGACGGTGACACAAGATACCTGCTCCTGCGCAAGGGCACGCTTACTGGCGCTGAAAAGAAAGAGAAATGGCGGTTGAATGTTGGCAATGGGCGTCTTGATCCTGAATCAATGACGCTCTCAAAGGGCGGAGCTGTTGTCGGTAAAATTCCTGAGGGGCTACCCGCATTCTCTGTCCCGAGAATCGATTTCGACACTATCTTTGAACTGCTGCCGGCGGCAATGATTATCTCGCTTCTCGGATTCATGGAGGCGATCTCGATTGCGAAAGCAATGGCTGGGAAAACAGGGCAGCGACTCAATGTAAATCAGGAATTGATCGGGCAGGGTCTCGCCAACATAGCAGGATCATTCTGCCGAAGCTATGCGGTATCAGGATCATTCTCGCGATCGGCAGTGAATATTCAGGCTGGCGCTGTCACAGGACTTTCGAGTGTAATCAGCAGTCTGGTTGTTGTGATAGTACTTCTTTTCCTGACTCCACTTCTGTATCATCTCCCTCAGGCCGTGCTCGCAGCAATAATCATGATGGCAGTGATCGGGTTGCTCAATTTCAAATCATTTCTCCATGCCTGGCATGCTCAATGGCATGATGGCCTGATCAGCATTACTACATTCGTTTCTACTCTTGTATTTGCGCCACATCTCGATCGCGGCATAATGATTGGCGTGTTTCTCTCATTGATGCTCTACCTCGTGCGTAATACCAGGCCCGCCGTTGCGAAATTGTCTCTGCATGTTGACAGTTCATACCGGAATCGAGACCGTTTCGAGCTGGAGCAATGCCCTTATGTTGTTGTCATTCGATACTCAGGCTCGCTTGTATTCTGCAATGTTGAGTTTCTTGAAAACCAGATCATAGAGGCAATCGAGAACATGCCGAAGCTAAAGCATGTGCTGCTCGTTGGTAACGGAATCAACGAGCTTGACACATCAGGTGTGGACACCATGTCAGCCATAATCGACAGGTTGCGTGCCAGAGGGCTTGGTTTTTCGATAAGCGGACTCAACGATGTCGTAATCGATGTCATGGAGAGGACCGGTCTGGTCGCAAAAATCGGTGAGAACAATTTCTATCGAGATGTTACACGAGCTATCGACAGTATATGGGATGAAACTCACGCAGGTGTTGATGAACCGCATTGTCCGTTACGTGTCCGTCCGATGAGAGCGATGCGCGTTTCCGAGAGATTGAAAAAAGCTTTGGAGGAACAGGAACAACAGCGATTCAGCCACGACAGCGATAACGACAAATAGATGAGTTGAAAAAAGCCTGCCAACCGAATACTTTAATTTCGAACAATTGATAAGAACATAGCAATCTCATATCAGGCATTTGTAATACCTGATCAAGCCCCTCAAAGCTACGGACAGTCAGCACACGGCACCGGTCCACCCGCAAAAATGTATGTTATCAGATAGACAACATCATCGATATCAACATTCTGACTACAATCGACATCTCCGGATTCGATCGGGTCTGGTGGAAGTCCGCCCGCGAAGATATATGAAATAAGCTGAACGACATCATCAATGTCAATCCCCCCACTCCAGTCAACGTCTCCACAAGCGGTAGGAGGCAGTGATATTTCATATAGATAGAATCCCTGTCTGGCAGCAACATACAGATAGTCACCTTCGACAGCAAGTCTCTGGGGAGATGATGATAGTGGAACAAACTGCACCATCTGCGGATCTGCCGGATTCGAAATGTCCAGAACTTCAATGCTGCTGTTGGCCGCAAGAAACATGTAGTTACGCCTAAAGGCTGCATGATAGTATTCGGCATCCTGGGGAGAGTATCTGATTACAAGATCAGGCAATTCCGGATTCGATATGTCAATAATGTATACACCATGAGTGACAGCAGAAATATACAAGTAATCTTCGCGACTTACAATTTGCGGGTACCCAACCTGCTCATTCCAGCCAAATTCCCTGAGAAACAGATCATCAGAAATAACCGGATTAGCAGGTTGTGATATGTCAACAGTCATCAAGCGAATCACGTCGTTACTGCCTTCCATGTTGACAATTTTATCAACTACGTACGCATAATGTGATTTCAGGATAGCGCTGATTGAGGCTCTGAATTCCTCTGGCCCTTTGACTGTAGCAAGATGCGACGGCCAGGTTGGATCGGCAATACTTGCAATATCGAATCCGTATCCACTGCCGCAAACATACAGCAATGTATCCTTTGCAATGTTTGAATGGCTTAAGATGTAATCTTCAGGCGGATACCTTCCCATGTAGACGGGATCAGCAGGATCTGCCAGGGAGTACAGAAATGTCCGGGGACACTGACTGACGATGAGAAGAGTGTCATATATGTATGCATTGCTGGTATTGCCGGCTATGTACTCATGCTCCACAAAAACCGGATTCTCCTTGTCAGTTGCGTCAATAACATAGACACCATTCCTGCTCATTGACGAATCACCCTCGAAGTAACTCATATAGTTGGTTACATATGCAAAATCATTCCTGATTGCCAGCCCCATCATATCTGAAGCACTATTTGAGAATTCGCCTATACGAGGCATGTTTGCAGGATTCGATATATCAGCAACAGACCAGCCCCAGGAACCTTCTCCAATAAACATGTTGTCACCGTCGAACTCAAGGGAGAACCTTGTTCCTCTGGATGTATGGGTACCGAGCAAATTAAGTTCCCAATCTCCGACAAATCCGTATGCGTGTGTAAGCGGGTCCAAGTATTCCATGGCATAAAGAATATCGTTATGGATACCGAGAGCATACACTGTCGGCATTGTATATGTTTGTATCAATGAAAGACTGCCGGGATCTGTTGCATCAATGACATATAGGTCACTCCCGCCCACATACAAGTAACCATTTCTGAAAACCATGCCAATCGGGTTCTGAATACTCAGATAGCCGACATAGGTTGGAGAAGTCTCGTCGGCTATCGAAATGATTTCGACTCTGTCACTCCAGTGATTCGAGGTGTAAACATAGTCGCCGTTGATGACAAATTCTCTTGCGTCCTCGTATGCTGCCGGAGAATGATATTTGCCAATAATAGAAGGGGAAGACTTGTCAGTGATGTCGATAATGTAGAATGCGGGCGTCTCAGTGTAATCAAGGTAGTATTGTCCTACACCGGCATAAGCTCGATTACCGATTACCTTGACCCTGTTGATAAAACTGTTGAGGATAATTCTTCCAATCTCTGATGGGTTCAGAGGATCTGAAATGTCGATAATCATCAACCTGTCATTTGCAGGTACATACAGATATGTCCCATCAAGGCACAAGTGGGTATACATCGATCCGAACTCGAGATGGATTTCCTTCAGCAGCACCGGTGAAGTTCTGTCTGTGATGTCGAATATCTGTAATCCATTTACATTGAGCACATACAAGTAGTCCCCGTAGATTGCGAGGTCAGCAGAAAAAGCCCATAGCGCGCTTCCGCTGTAATTGATGACTTTCTCCGATTTTGCCCCACCGATGGATTTGTATCGCTCTATCATCTTGAAATACTCTAATCCGGCACTATCTACCTCGCCGGCACAATACTGGAATTTGACTGGAGTTTCGTCCGCAGCCGCACTTCCTGACAGAACTATGAGAACAACTGTTGTCAACAGGGCGAAAGCCGCTATTTGTTGTAATTTGAAGTGAGTCATAGTCTACCACCTCCTATTGACCTGTACACGGGGCAGGACCGCCGCTAAATATGTAGTTGATAAGAAATACTGCATCGTCGATATCGACATAACCGTTACAATCTGCATCAGCGGAGTCAAGCGGATCGGGTGGATTAC